>JANNQW010000412.1:0-12003 GCA_031400955.1 Verrucomicrobiota bacterium | reverse complement strand
ATCAATGACCGGCACCACTTCTCCGAGAAACTTTTTCAGCCCGCTGATGAAGGCTTCGTTCACATCCCGCGTCTGGCCGCCGATACGGGTGAAGCTGGTGGTGAAGCGCGCGCCGGTGAGCTGCTCACTCAGGTCATAAATTTTTTCGCGCTCGGTGAATGTGTAAAGGAACGCGGACATGGCGCCCACGTCCATGGCGAACACGCCGACTCCCAGCAAATGCGATGAGATGCGCGCCATCTCGCAGCAGATCACGCGGATGGCCTGGCCGCGCGCAGGCAGCGTCCAGCCCATAAGCTTTTCCACCGCCATCGCGTAGGCAACGTTGTTGGCCAGCGGCGCCAGATAATCCAGCCGGTCCGTGTAGGGCACAAACTGGTTGTAGTGCATGTTCTCGGCGATCTTTTCATCGCCGCGATGAAGGAAGCCCACATCGGGATCTGCCTTGGTGACAATCTCGCCATCCAACTCCAGCACCAGGCGCAGCACGCCATGCGTGGCCGGATGCGAGGGACCCATGTTGATGACCAGTTTCTCGCCGATCATGTCCTGCACGGAATCCTCGTGCTGCATCGCTTTCGCGGCAGCATCAGGAACTTCAAGCTCGCGGACGGTCGTAGCCATAAAAAATAGGGCAGAAAAGACAGTGCGCGCTGCGCCGCCAGCGGCAAGGCGAATTTGTGAAATATTTCACAAGCAGCCTGTTAAAAGTAACTTAGCCATCCTGGCTGAGTGTGCGATGGGCTCCCAGCCTGTCGTTTTTCCTCGTTTCGGGCAAAATGCCCGACACACACAGGCTATAAGCCCGTGCCACACCCATTTTCAACAGGCTGCTGGGCGCTCGATTTTCGATCACAGCGAACAACCACCGGCGTCACAGCACATTGCGCACGAGCCACTCCTGAATCCAGGCGTAGAATTCGTAGCGCATAAGCACCATCAACCTTTCAGGGTCATCCCCCCCGCCAGCCTGCTCCTGCACGTTGGACTCCTCCGGCGCGTCCTTCGGGTCGTGCAGCTTGTGTTTGAGATCGAGCAGCAACCGCGCCTGATTGAGAGTGCTGAACCAGGCTTGCCCGTGCGAACGCGGCACATCAAGCCGGTAGAACTTCACTTCTATGTCACCGGTCTTTTTCATGAGCTGAACGGAATCCAGATCAGACAATAAAACGCCGACATGACCGGCAAACTGCATTTCCAGTTCGGGCGTGATAAGCTCCTTCCAATCTTCGTTGAACTCTTCGTCGAGCAGTTCCTCCTTGCCCGTAAGCGGTTGCGGAAAAAGGCGCTCGCGTCCACCGGGGCAGTCGCTCATGCTGGCGTCATCAGCGGCGAGACGGAGAAAATCGAGGTGTATCTCCTGCATCTCGCCCAAGCGCCAGTGACTGGTGTTTTTTGGCAGGGAAAGACGCATTTTATTCCGCCTGTTGCAGGGTGGCCATCAGCTGGTGCCCGTGTAGTTCGCGCACGTAGTGCTCCGCGCGTTCACGGGCGCCGGTCCACACGATGCTGCGACCTTCCCGATGAACCTGGAGCATGAGCCGCTCCGCCTCCTGATCCGGATAGCCAAAGATTTTCTTCAGAACGAACGCCACATAACTCATCAGGTTCACCGGATCATTGTGCACGATGACATTCCACGGCGTGCCCATGATGACATCCGTGCGGATATCGGTTTCAGGGGTTGTGATCGTGGGCATTTCGGGGTTCCTCTTCGAAAGACTGGGGTGCCGCGATTCGCTGACAATTTATCCATGTCAGCGTCCGGAACAAGTCCGCGCCAGTTTTGCAAGACACTTTACAGGACCAGTCGGCGCAGCACTTCGTCGGGCGCAAGCTGAATGCCGATGTAGAAATCACCAAAGTCCGCGTAACGAGCGCTGACCTCATCGAAGCGCATTTCGTAGACGATGCCCTTGATGTGGTAGGTGTCGTGCGCCAGCAGGGTGACTCCCCATTCGTGGGTATCGAGCCCGGTGGAGCCGGTGATAAGCTGCCGGATTTTCCCGTGCCAGGTGCGACCGATTCGTGCGTGGCCAGCCATGAGCTGGCGGCGTTCCTCGAACTTCAGCGAATACCAGTTGTCCTTGCCCTCGCGGCGTTTGCTCATCGGATAGAAACAGACCACCGGCCAGTCCAGCGCCATATTCGGGTAGAGACGATCTTGATTGTATTTCTTCATGCGCATCCGCCATTCGTTGACCCGCAGTTCGAAATCTTCCGTGCCTTCCACGTCATTGGGGTTGAGCACCATCTCGGTGCCGTGTTCTTTTTGCGTGAGCAATTCCGCAAGAATCTGCTTCTTGTATTCATCTTCCGATGTCGTGTATTCGCTCAGCTCCGTCATCGAGTAGTAGCTGAAGCAGGGCTGCATAATATCCGCGCCGAGCGCCAGCGTGAGTTCCTTTTCAAAGCGGTTCGCATCGTGAAGATCGGGCGTCAACAACATGAACCCGAGGTCGGCCTTGGGTGTGACCACGCTAAAGACCAGCAATTGCGTGCGCGGATGAGCGCGCACCGTCGCCACCAGGCGCGTGAAGTTTTCCTTGGCCGCGCTTTGTTCGTCTGCGCCGAGGGAGCGCAACATCGCCTGATCGATCGTGTAGTAAAGGTGGAGCACATGCAGACCTTCGATCGGGACGAGAGGCTTGGCTGGAGTGGCGGCGGTTTGGAGGGGAAAGGGAATGGTGGACATTTTGCAGATAAGAGAATTAGGAAGCAGACCATGCATCCGGTTTCGGGCGAAACAAGCTGCGTGATGTGGAAAATCAGACCGGCTTGTGCTCGACGCCCCAGTGAAACGCTTGTGATGCGACGAAAAACCATTTGAATACGCGCTGAAAACTCCTACCTTTTGCGCCCAACTCAAAAACCAATCATGGCTGACGCAGCAAACAAATACGCCCAAAACGCCGCAGGAAAGTTCTACGTAGACGACCAGTGCATTGACTGTGATCTCTGCCGCGAGACCGCTCCGGCCAACTTCACGCGCAGCGACGACGGCGGCCACAGCTACCTTTTCAAGCAGCCGGAAAGCGCCGAAGAACTCCGTCTTTGCGAAGAGGCCATGACCGGCTGCCCCGTCGAAGCCATCGGCAACGACGGCGAGTAGCGCTGTCCGCATCCATCGCTTGAAAGCCGTGCTCTGCAAGGAGCGCGGCTTTTTTTCGGAGCATGGCAGGCCGGGGTTCTGTGATCAGAAGTCAGGAGACGGTAGATGGAGATTCGATGGCATATCTGCTGATCACGGACAAATGTATCTGGTCATGATTGCCCGTTGAGCTAAATTGTGTTTGCCTCCGTCACCGAGCTTTGGCCTTTCTTCGTTTATGCGGACGGCAAAAGTTGGGTAAATACTCCAACCGACATGAAAGCATCAGAACCGAAGCAAATGAAAACAGGCGGAGCGAAGCGACGCTACTTTGACGAGCAATTCAAGCGTGAGGCCGTGGCCTTGCTGGAGAGCGGCCGAAAAACCAAGCAGCTCGCTTGCGAGCTGGGCATCTCCCACTGGAACCTGCGCGATTGGAAGGACCGCTACGGGGCTGGCGCAGCCGTAGCGGGACTGCCCGCGCGGAGCGCGGTGCAGGCACGCGCAGGCGCAGCCAGCCCCGTAGCCATGGCAGTGGAACTCGCCGATCTGCGCCGCGAACTGGAGGCCACGCGCCGCCAGCGTGACATTTTAAAAAAAGCCTTGGCCATTGTTGGCCAGGAAAGCTTCAGCGCTACGCATTGATCCAAACCCTTCGCCAGGAACCATCAGACATGAACCTCACTGAAATCTGTCAAGCGCTCGCCGTGAGTCGCAGCGGCTACCACGCTCACCGGCAAAAGTTTCGATCTCAACGCCGCGTGCAGGACGTCGCCCTCGCCCACGATGTGCAGGAGGCCTTCCATGCCAGCCGTCGCACCTACGGTTCACCGCGCATCATGCATACGCTGCGCCGCAAGGGCATCCGCTGCGGCAAGAACCGCATTGCGCGACTCATGCGCGCCCAAGCCCTCAAAGTGCGGCAGAAACGCCGCTTCGTGCCCCGCACCACCATTGCTGATAAAAACTCGCCCGTCGCACCCAACCACCTCCTAGAGCGTTGCGCACCGACGCGCCTCAATGAAGTGTGGCTCACCGACATCACCTACCTGCCCACCGCAGAAGGCTGGCTCTATCTGGCTGCGGAAATGGACCAATGCAGCCGGCGCATCCTTGGCTGGAGCACCCACACCAGCCTGGCCACCCTGCTTCCAAATCAGGCCTTGGAGCAAGCCCTCCAGTCACGCGACACTCCATTGAAAAACCTCCTCCATCACAGCGACCGTGGCTGCCAGTATACCAGCGCCGAGTTCCGCGCGCGCTTGGCGTTGCGTGGCATCACCCAGAGCATGAGCCGAAAAGCCAATTGCTATGACAACGCCGCCATGGAATCCTTCTGGGCCACGCTCAAAGCCGAATGCTTCGGCGCCACCGTCCCGGCCACTCACGCCCAGGCCAGATCCATGATCTTCGACTACATCGAAACCTTCTACAATCCCGTGCGGCTCCACAGCGCACTGGACTACCAATCACCTGTGGAGTTCGAACAAAACATCCATCTCAACTAACCCAACTTTCCGCGTCCACGTTTTCGAAGAAAGATCACTTCCGACTTCCGACTTCCGACTTCCGACTTCCGACTTCCGACTTCCGACTTCCCATGCGTCGCGCCACGAAACTGCAACGGCTCCGCCACCGGCTCATCGCCGACTGGCGTGGCGCGGCGGGCGCGCCCCTGTTTGACAATCCCGTCGTCACCCCGCAGTCCCTCATCCCCGGACTGCTGCACGAGTGGAAGCTGGACGAGCGGCTCCAGCTTGATGACGCCCTGGCCGCATGGCGTGAACTGGTCGGCGACTTCATCGCCCAGCACACCACGCCGGACGGCCTGAAACGCGGCGTCCTCACCGTACGCGTGCTTCAACCAGCAATTCATCACACGCTCGCCCAGCAAAAAGCACGCCTCTTGCAAAACCTGCAAAACCGCTTCGGAGCCGACACCGTGCGCGACGTGCGTTTCCGGCACGGTTGAACCCCGGACCGAACCGCGCCATCTTCGAACCGTGAAGTGGAACAACTTTCTCCAAATACTGCGCGTCCGTGCCGCCGAGGAGGCTGACGCGCGCGACGAGGTGTGGGATGCTGCCACGCTGCGGAGAGTCACGCTTGCCGCTAGAAATCCCGTGGATCGCGCTTCGCAACTGATCGCAAAATCACGCGCGCCCCAATTGGCCGAGACCCTTCGGGTTCCGATGGTCCCAGGGTGGATCCTCGCCGGTGGCGCGGTTGTCGCGTTCATCACCGGATGGTGCTTCGCTGCGCTGGGGCAGGAGCGAGAGATCAATCTGCTCGCGCTGCCACTCATCGCACTTCTCCTATGGAATGCCGTGGTGCTGTTATTCAGTCTTTTTCATGGGGCGAAAAAATCGGCGGGCGCTAAATCATCAACATGGCTGGAGAGACTGCTGGATGGCTTCAGCACCGCAGGTGCGCCCAACGATGCGGTGAAAAGCATGACCACCATACGCGCAAGGTTTCGCACACTGGCCTGGCCCCCGATGTTGCGGCGAACGGGTTTCCAGTTCCGCGCCTGGCTGCATCTGGGCGCGGCCCTGCTCGCATTCGGCAGTGTTGCGGGCATGTATGCGCGGGGCTGGTCGAAGGAATACCATGCCGTCTGGGAAAGCACGCTGCTGGACGAGGGCAGCGCGCGGAAGTTTCTCGGCGCGCTCTTCACTCCCGCATCGAAAGTCACGGGTGTGGCCATCCCGCTTGATGAGGTCACGCAAATGCATCGTGGCGCGGAAGTTTACGGGGAGAAGCCCGGTGCCGCACTGCCCTGGATACATCTGTATGCGGCCACGCTCGGCCTGTTCATCATCGTGCCGCGAGTGTTGTTTGCGTTATTGGAGTTGTCACGAGCCGGCCGGGTGCCTGCGCTGGAACTGCGCAGCACAGAGTGGCGGGACTATCTCGCGGGCCTTCGTGTTTCCGCTGAAGGCAACGGCGCAACAGTTGAAATCGTCGCCCACGCCTTGTCACTGGACGATGGCTCGCGCCAGCATTGGCGACAGTTGGCACGGACACGCTGGCGTGATGCCGGTGGCGTGGACTGCCGCGCAGTAGCCCCGGGTGGCGAGACAGATTTTATCAACTCATGGAAGCCGGTCGCGCCGCGCATCCTGCTGGTCTTCAATCTGGCCACGACTCCAGAGATCGAGGTGCATCGCACCCTCGCGGAAAGCATTTTGACAAGATTGCATCAAACCAGTCCGGCGGCGGTGCTCCTGTTGGCGCTGGACGATACGGAATTAAAAAAGCGCTGGGCGGGCTTTGCTGATGCCAGTTCCAAGCTCGAAACTCGTGTTGCTTCCTGGCACGACGTGATGCGCGGACTTGCGACCGACTGGATTTAGTCGGTGGTTGTCTCCCACGATATTCCCGCGTAGGGTGGGCCCGTTACTCATGCCGGTCCCGCCGCAGACGATCACCCTCAGCCTCATCTCGCACACCAATGCGGGAAAGACCACGCTTGCTCGAACCCTGCTGCGGCGCGACGTGGGCGAGGTGCGTGATGCGGCGCATGTCACTCTTTTCAACGAGGCCTACACACTGATCGAATCCGCTGGCGCGCGGCTGGTGCTCTGGGACACACCTGGCTTCGGAGATTCCGCGCGACTGTTGAAACGACTCAAGCGCATCGAGCGGCCGCTGGTGTGGTTCTTCAGCCAGCTTTGGGATCGGGTCACGAACCGCCCGCTCTGGTGTGCTCAGCAGGCGATGAAAAACGTGCGCGATGATGCCGAGGCCGTGCTTTACCTAGCGAACGCCAGCGAAAGCCTCGCGGGTGGAACTTTCGTGGAGCACGAAATGGAAATTCTCGGCTGGCTCGGCAAGCCGGTCGTCGTGATCTTGAACCAGACCGGATCACCGCGCCCGGCTGAGGAAGAGGCGGCTGAGGAAAACATCTGGCGCGAACACTTGCAGAAGTTTTCCTTTGTGCGCGAGGTGCTGAACATGGACGCATTCTCGCGCTGCTGGGTGCAGGAAGGCGAGCTGATGGAAAAAATTTGCGGCGTCCTGCCGCAGGAGAAACGCGCCTCGTTCACCTTGCTCAGCGCCGCCTGGATGCATCGGAACGAGGATGTGTTCCGCACTGCGATGCGCATCGTCGCCCATCAACTCACCGCCAGCGCCCTCGACGGCGCACCGGTCAAGCCGGAGTCCTTTTTTCAAAAGCTGGGCTTCAACCGCAGCTCGCTGGAGGCGGACTGGACAGAGGCCCGGCAGAAGCTCAGCGAGTCGCTCGCCACTCGCGCGGAGCAGACGATGAACAAGCTCATCGAATTGCACGGGCTGGAAGGACGTGATGAAAAAGGCGAGATGCTCAAAGCCGCGCGGCGCGATTTTGCGGAGCCCTACCATGTCGAGGCCGCCGTGTGGAGCGCACTGGGTGGCGTCGCGACCGGAGCGCTGGCGGGACTGGTGGTGGATTTGAAAGCTGGCGGACTCACCTTTGGCGGTGGCGCGTTGCTGGGCGGGTTGGGCGGCGGCTTGAGTGCTTATGCCCTGATCAAGACCTTCAATCTCGTGCGGGGCGAGGACAACAAACTGCACTGGTCGCGCGAGCATTTTCGCGAGCAGGTTAAACTCGCACTGCTTGCCTACCTCGCCGTCGCGCACTTCGGCCGCGGCCGTGGTGCCTGGAAGCGCGATCAACGCCCGGAGCACTGGCAGCGGGAGGTCAACCAATTGGTCGATGCCAATTCAATTTCAACTGATGCCGTCTGGAAGCATGCCTCACGAGCAGATGCCGGCGTAACCAGCGTGAACGAGGAGATGGAGACCTTGGTGCGCGAGCTGGGGCGCGAGACACTGCGCCGACTGTATCCCGTCGAGGTTAAGACGGTTCATTCATCGGACACACTGCCCGGCGCACCTTCTTAAATCACAGGTCGATCAATAGGTCTGCTGACACATATGGAAAAGACCGGCCACTGACAGCTCGAGCTGGAGCTTGGGCCACGAGATAGTGAATCCTTCAGACGAGAGTCGGGACGAGATCATGTTGGTGCGGACGCGATATTTTTTTGTGCCGACTCATTGCAAGAGCATCCGCACCAGCGCGGCACCCGTGCGCTGGACCAGCCACCAGACCGAGACCACGATCCATCCGGCCGCGACACCCACGAGGAGCACTTCAAATAATTTCACCAACATGACCGTGCTGCGGGCCACGCCTATCTCCTCAAGCGTGTTGAATTCCCGTCGCCGCATCTTGAATGAAAGAGCAAACACCAGTGCCGCGATGATCAACACCGCCGTTCCGAGCGTGACTAGCAGCAGCAGTGTGAGCCGCTCCGCCTGAAAAAGTGAAGCCAGCAGCGCATCCATCTGCTCGGCGGGTCGCACCAGCAGCGTGCCATCAGACGGGTTTTGATAACGACCGAGCAGGATCGCCTGCGCTCTGGCATCGTTGGGCAGCGCAATCACCGCCGTCAGCGGATAAGAGACGGGATCACCGTGAAGATGGAAGCTGTAGAGATTTTCCGCGGTGACTTCCGTGAACATCCGCACGGCGTTGGTCGCTGCAATGTTGCCGTCCTTGCGCTCGAGCACGATGCCGGTCTCGGAACTTTTCACCACGTCATCGTGCCCGTGCGCGCTGCCCTCGATAAGCCATGCCGTTTTCACATCGACGAACGCCGCCTCATCATCTGCCGAATGTGATTCCGCGAGCACGCCGGTGACGCGCAACTTCACGGGATAGACGCCCGCGATATCGAACACCTGCTCGGGCGATGTCGCAAGCGTGTCGCCGGCATGAAGTCCGCGCCGTCGCGCCAGTCGAGCACCAATCACGCAATCGCCCAGCCGCGTGATCATCCTGCCTTCCGCCAGATGCAATGCGCGAAACGCGAAATAATCGAGCGACGTTCCGACAACCGGCGACTCCTGCGAGTGATAGCGCGCGTAGATGGGAATCACCTTCGTCAAACCTGAGTCGCGCAATGTTTCCATCTGCTTCACTTGGATTGATTCCACGCCGCGCCGACGGAAATAGAGCGCATTCAGCGTCAGCTCCAGAGCGCTGCCTTTCGCCCCCAGCACCAGCGGCGTGGCTCCTGCACGTGCCCGATATTCCTGTTGGGCGATTTCCATCAGCGAACGAACCGCAAGCGGAAGTGCGAGCGTGAGTCCAAGCGCCAAGGCGAGCAGCAAGGTGCGGGCGCGATGGTGCGCGATGTAGCGCCACGCCAGATGCAAGCTGCCCACAGCACTCATGGAGTCCATTCCTCCACGTTAACAACCCGGTCGAGTTGAGAGGACAAGGCACTGTCGTGTGTGACCACGACCAGTGCCGCCCGTTTTTCCTTTGCATAGTTCGTGAGTAAACTCATCACGACCTGCGAGCGCATGGCATCCAGCGATGCGGTGGGTTCGTCCGCGAGTACGGCACCCGGAGAATGAGCCAGCGCTCGCGCCACCGCAACGCGCTGGCGTTCGCCCTGAGAAATCTCGCTGCACAGTCGCTTCCAATGTTGCGCGATCTCCAACTGCTCTGCGAGTTCGCTCGCGTGTTTCCGCACTTGATCATCGAGAATGCCGCCGAGGCGTGAGGGAAGCAGGATGTTGTCCTCGACACTGAGGTAATCGAGCAAAGCGAAATCTTGAAACACCAGACCAAGCCTGCGCAAACGCAGCGCGCGGAGTGATCTCGCGGAAAGCTGCGCCGTGTCTTCACCGCAAATATTTACGTTTCCCGTGTCTGGTTTGAGAATGCCGGAAAGCAATCGCAAAAAGGTGCTCTTGCCCGTGCCGCTGGATCCGCCGATGCCCACGGTCTCGCCCTCAGCCGCGGAGAAATCCGCCACGCTCAGCGAGAAGCCGTCATTGGGATAGGCGAAGCGCAAGTCGCGAGTGGAAAGCATGGCTGCATCAAACGCAGCATCCGCGCCGCATCAATCCGCATTTTCCGCCGCCGTGAGCAATGCTTCGGCTCGCTCCACTTCCTCGCTGGCGGAAGCCCACGCTGTAAACGCACCTGCAAGCCCGGTCTCCACGGCTGCATACCTCGCGCTGAGCACCCGCACTTCCTCGGCATCCGCACCAAAGCCTTCGGCACCCATGCTTTGCGTCAGAATCTTTTTTTCTTCCTCGAATCGCGCGATCTCGGCTTCGACTACGGCGAGTTTGTCCTGCAGGGGTTTCAGCACCCGGTTGCGTTCCTGCCGGCGCTGAGACTCCTGCTTCCGCGCATCACGTTGATTGCCCTCGGAATCCTTCTCGCGCGCAGTCTTGGCCTGAACGACGGGTGCGGCATTCTGCGCGGAGCGTTCCTCGGCTTTTTTCTCAAGGTAATAACTCAAGTTCCCCGCATACAATCGCGGCGGCTCGCCCACGCGAAACTCCAGCGTCCGGGTTACTAGAGGATCGAGGAAATCGCGGTTATGCGAGACGATCACGTAGCTGCCGGTGTATTCAGCCAGCGCGCGCTGAAGCACGGCCTGCGAACGCATATCAAGGTGGTTGGTCGGTTCATCAAGCACCAGGAAATTCGAGGGCGTGAGCAGCATGTTGGCCAGCGACAAGCGCGCCCTTTCGCCACCGCTGAGCACGCGGACAGATTTTTTAACGTCGTCGCCGCGGAAAAGGAAGCAGCCCAGCAGCGTGCGCAGCTGAGTCTCCGACATGCCCTTGGCGCTTTTCTCGATGGTCTCAATCACGGTCTTCGAGCCATCGAGCGCATCAGCGTGGTCCTGCGAATAGTAGGCGAGGCGGACATTGTGCCCGGGAACCCGCGTGCCGCCCGTTTGTTTTTCCACGCCGGCAAGAATTTTGCTGAAGGTGGTCTTGCCCGCGCCGTTCACGCCCACGATGGCGATGCGGTCGCCCTTGCTGATTTCAAAATCAAACGGCTGCAAAATGTAGCGCGCGCCGTCGTAACTCTTCGCCAGTTTCTCCATCCGGAGCACGGTCTGGCCGCTGGGCGGCGGCTGCGGGAAACGGAAGCCGATCTCGTCATCCTCGTCCTCCATCTCGATGCGCTCGACTTTCGCAAGCTGCTTGACTCGGCTTTGCACCAGCGATGCCTTGTTGGCCTGGGCGCGGAAGCGGTCGATGAAGCGCTGCGTCTTGGCGATCTCGCGCTGCTGGTTGGTGGCGGCGCGTTCGAGCTGTTCCTTTCTCGTGCGGCTCTCACGAACGAAGAACGAGTAATTGCCCGAGTAGAGCGTCACACCTCCCTGTTCGAAGGCCAGCGTGCGGTTGGTGAGATTGTCCAGCAACCGGCGGTCGTGACTGATCAGGATGATGGCACCGGGATAAGTGTTCAAATAATCCTCTAGCCAGACCACGCTTTCAATGTCGAGATGGTTCGTCGGTTCATCGAGCAGCAGCACGCTGGGTTCAATGAGCAGCAGTTTCGCCAGCGCAATTCGCATCTGCCAGCCGCCGCTGAACTCGTCGGTGAGACGGTCGAGATCCGCCCGGGAGAAACCAAGCCCCGCCAGAACGCGTTCGATACGCGGCTTCATCTTCGCCACGTCGTGATGTTCCGCGCGGATTTGCAGATCGCCGAAAACCTCAAGGGCTTCGTCATACTCCGGCGTTCCCGGCTCGAATGTTCCGAGCGCCTCGCTGGCTTCGTCAAACTGACGCTCGATATCAAGCGCGTCAGCAAAGGCGGACTCCGCCTCGGCCATGAGCGTGCGGCCTTTGATCTCAACTCCCTCCTGCGGGAGATAGCCGACCGTGACCGTCTTGGCCTTGACGATGCGGCCTTCGTCCTGCCGTTCGATGCCGGCGATGATTTTCATCAGCGTGGACTTGCCCGCGCCGTTCGGTCCCGCGAGCGAGATGCGTTCGCCCGCGCGCACGGTGAAGTTCAGCCCGCCGAACAATCGCCGCGGGCCGTAGCTGATGCCGAGATTGTCCGCAGCGAGCATGGGGCGGGATTCATGCAGGAGAAT
>JANNQW010000411.1:0-4440 GCA_031400955.1 Verrucomicrobiota bacterium | reverse complement strand
CGGCACCAGTGCCACCATCCGCCCCATCCGTCCGGAGGACGAACCGCTGCTGGTGAAGTTTCATCAGACGCTCTCGGAACGCAGTGTTTACTATCGCTACTTCGGCATGTTGCAGTATGAGCAGCGCATCGCGCACGAGCGCCTCAGCCGCATCTGCTTCATCGACTACGATTGCGAAATGGCGCTGGTGGTGGAGCGCCGCGATCCGGAAACGCGGCAGCCCGTCATTCTCGGAGTCGGCCGTCTCAGCAAGCTGCATGGCCTGAGCGAAGCGGAATTCGCCATCACCATCAGCGACCAATGGCAGAACCACGGCATCGGCACCCAGCTTCTGAAAATGCTCGTTCAAGTTGGCCGCGACGAAGGTCTCCATCGCATCACCGCGAACATTCTGCCGGACAATTATGATATGCAGCGCGTGGCACGAAAGGCCGGGTTCACGGTCCGAACCGTCGTGGAAGATTCCGAGTGCCGGGCGGAGCTGCTGTTGTGAAAGCTTGCCTTTGGTCAAATCTGAGCCAAATCAAAAGGCTATGAACGCCAGACCACTCGAAGGAAAAACCGGACTCGTTTTCGGAGTCGCCAACAAGCGCAGCATCGCCTGGGCCATCGCGCAGGCGTGGGCCGAAGCGGGCGCGAAGCTCATCTTTAATTACCAGGGCGAGCGCCTGAAGGACAACGTCGAGGAACTGGCCGGCACCTTCGGCGCCGACACGCCGCTATTCCCCTGCGACGTCTCCAAAGACGAGGAGGTGGATGCGTTTTTCGACAAGGTTCAAGGCATCACTCCGAAAGTAGACATGCTGCTGCACAGCATCGCCTACGCGCCCAAGGAGGCGTTGGAAGGCGACTTCCTCAGCACCTCGCGCGATGCTTATCTCACCGCGCACAACATCAGCGCCTACTCGCTGGTGCATCTCTCGCGCAAAGCGGCCCCGCTCATGACCGACGGCGGCAGCATCATCGCCATGAGCTATTACGGCGCGGAAAAAGTGGTGCCGCACTACAACGTCATGGGCGTGGCCAAGGCCGCGCTCGAAGCCAGCACCCGCTATCTCGCCCATGATCTCGGAAAGAAAAAAATTCGTGTGAATTGCATCAGCGCCGGACCCATGAACACGCTTGCCGCGCGCGGCGTCTCTGGCCTGGGCACCATGATCAAACACTATGAGGATCACGCCCCGCTGGGCCGCTCCTGCACGCTGACCGAGCTTGGCGCGACCGGTCTCTTCCTCGCCAGCGACGGCTCCTCCGGCATCACCGGCCAGGTGCTTTACGTGGACGGCGGTTATCAGATCATGGGGATGTGAAGAGAGAGGGGATAAGCGAAACGGGCGGGCAGCAATGTCCGCCCTGATTTTGCAGCCTAAGATTATGAGAGCATGTCGGTTTGCTTGCAGGAGCCAGCCGGGCGTCTGACAAACTCCTTACAATATCGCAATTGAGAGGCGCTCGCCGCTCGCCAATGGGTTCTTATGAAAATTACCCAAAATCGAATTCACGTCATGGTTGCCGCCCTGCTATTGGGAATTGTCGCTCCAGCTTCCGCCTCGCCTGAGGCAGGGGGTCCGGAATCAGAGAATGGCAAAAAGTCTTCGGTCGTCTGGAAGAACGACCCTCTCTGCCAGTTCGTATTCTTCGCCGTGCTGGAGGGTCTCTACCGCGACGGAGTGCAGAATGAAGTGATCGATCTCGTCATCGGTGAACCAGAGAAAGAAAAGGGCGCGAAGGTGAAGAGCTGCTTCGTGTTCCGCTGCGAACTATGCCATGCGACTTACGAGGCTTTCCGAGCCTACCGGAACCGCCCAGTTTTCCAGAATGCTGATGATCAGTCGACATTTGGCAAGGGAATCGATCCATCCATCATTACCAAATTGAAAAGCGAGGATGCTGGATCTCGCGTCTATGCGATGGGGAGCTTGGTTCGCCCGTGGATCACGCAGCGTATCGAGGAGACGAGAAAAACCGACGAAGAAATGAAAGCGATGAAAAAAGAGTTCGAGCGCTTTGCAACCGATGGGAGCAAAATGCTAGCTAAGCATAAAGCGGACAAGGATCCGTTGTATCTCGACTGGACCTTCTATGCGACGTGTCAGGCCTGTGAAGCGGCAAAAGGTCTCGGGGGCAAATAGTAGGGAATTACTCCTGGCTAATTACTTTCACTCCAGGTGCGCCTTCCCCTGTCATTGTCCAGAATCATTTACAGGCCCTTTCAGACCCCGCCGCGCGGGTGATGATTAAAAGAAAAAACGCATATGGATTACGGAAGTGTATTTCGGGCAGATCTCAAAAGCTGCTGCGTATAAAGACGGATCAAATCAAGCAGGCGTGCGGCGGAGGAATTCAGTGTTTCCCCGTGCCAGACAACGAGGTTCAAGGGCGGCAGGGTTTCTGATGGTGGATGAATGGTGTGACTTTTCGTTGAACTTTTCCCTCCATCTGGAATAGCAAACCCAAACCCAAAGCCAAAATCCAGTTCCACATACGGTGGCACATGGCCGATGGAGGAAACTTCAAGCGTCGTGCTCCATTCGATGCCCACGCGACGGAGTGAGGTGGTGATGTGTCGCATCATCAGATTGGCTTGCGACAAACCGACCAAGCCCAGTTTTCCACCTTGGCGGTGCATGCGGACAAAATCATCCCAGCTTTTCACGCTTGATGTGTGGGAAGGTGGAACCAAAAGCAAAATGGGAATTTCACCGATTATTTCCACCAGCGGAGAAGCACCGGAAGGCACATGCCGCGAGAGCAACCCAATGGCCAGATCCACATCTCCGTTGCGGACAAGACCCGCCAGATCTTGTGACTGCGCCTCTTGCAAGATGAGACGTGTCCGCGTGGCGGCATCGATTTGTTTGAGCAGTGTGGGCAAATGATCGCGGATGATCACGTCCGATGCGGCGATGCGTAACGGTCGCTCGGATTCATCTCCAAGCGAATCCCGGATCAGCGACATTCGGTTACGCATGCGCAGCGCCTCTTCGAGAAAAATTTTACCCTCCGCAGTCAGCTCGAAAGGTTTGCGCTGAAATAGCTTTTTACCGAGGTGCTGCTCCAAGGTCATCATCTGCGCACTGAGCGCAGGCTGGGAAATGCCGATTTTTCCAAAACGCGATGCGGCGGACAAGCCACCCGCTTCACACACTCGGAGAAATAGCTCGGTCGCATACCATGGGAAAGTTTCCATCAGATTTTCTGATGACTGTATTAGAGTAATCGATTGGATTAATCACGCAATAAATGCGATTTATTTCCCGCCATGAAAACCAAGCCAACACACGAAAATCCCGCAATCAACCAATCAATCAAATGAAAATTTATACTGCACTTACCATCACCGCTTTGTTGAGCACACCCTTGGCAGTCTTTGCCGATGCCGGTCCGGAGGCCGCTGAAAAAGCTCTGGTCGAAAACCGTGAACTGATCGAAAAACAGGTGGCTTCTCTGAATCTGGAGCTGGCCAAGTTCACAAAGAGATTGAAGGACGAGAAGGTTTCCTCCAAAGAAAAAGCAGATATCATCGAAGAGATACACGCCGCCTTTTGGTTGGGTTTTCCAGACGATTGTGAAGAGCTTGTTCAGACACTCTCGATGATCCTCAAAGACAAAGAGACGGGTCAGGGCACCCAAAAATGGATTTTGCAGATTTTCATGACGATGGGCGCCAAAGCATCAAAAGCTCAAGGCGCAATCGAACATCATGTGGTGAATGGCAAAAATTACCAGGATACGGCAATGTGGGCGTTGGCATACGTTGCCCCCAAGAACGTTCTTTTTCAGAAGAGCATGAACGACTTCCTTGCAAACCCAGAACCGAAGCGCGGCGAGGAAACCTCCTGGGGAAATGCCTACATGCTTGCCGCTGCAGACCGTCTGGACGACAAGATCGTGAACATTCTTCTAAAGGAAGCAGAACGCAGCGGACTGTATCCACCACATCTATTGAGCATTGCACAACATGCAGAAAATCTTTCCGATGCCAATCGCAAACGGTTTCTCGAGTTTGTAAAAGTGCCTACGAAGAAGGGCTATGATCAGAGCGTTGAAAACTATTTCCGAGAAACAATGCTGGGCAACGGTTCAAAGGCAATGGGCCACTTTGCGGAATCCCTCACTGTTAAGGGAGCTGAGGGTATGGCAGCGGCTTTTTCTTATATGCATTTATGCCGACTTAAGAAGTCCGAGATCAAACAGTTGGCACCGGTTCTTATTGATCTGATGAAGAAGGATGACGGATGTAACTCCATTGCCTACCTACTTTCAGATCTGGCGGCGGACGTCCCCAATAATGAGAACTGAGGTGCTCTAGATTTCTGGACCAAGGACAAACCAACGAACTACAGTCCTTCCATGAGCCAGAGAACCTATCAACGCTACACATCCGAGTTCAAGGAGCAAGCCCTTGGCCTACTTAGCTTGGGAAAGCCCGTCACCGAC
>JANNQW010000410.1:0-6671 GCA_031400955.1 Verrucomicrobiota bacterium | reverse complement strand
GGCGACACTCTTGTCGCCGTTGGTGGTATTGAGGGCGACAAGAGTGTCGCTGCTCCTTGAATTTCAAATGCGACAGACTGGGACGATTGCAACTTCGCGTGGAGTGCGACAGCGCCGATGCTGTCCTCCGCGATCGTGATTTTTCGGCGCTGCTCCACGGCTGTGCCGGGCCGACCCTCCCAGACACGCGGGTGATCGTGCAACGCATTGAGAAATCCACCGAGCGTCGCCACATCCAGCGATAGAGGTCCGCTTTGCACGGGCAAGCCCTGCTGCATGAGCCATTGCGCCATGGGATCGGATTCATCTCCACCAGTTTGAAACTGGAGAAAAACTGGTAGCTGCCCCCTGCCTTCGCTCATGGTCGCGATGCGCTGCGCTAGAATGAAAACATCAAACCTGCCGGGCGGCACTTCGTAGCAGCCGACGTGAGGAGGCTCTGACATTTTTGCGGGGTGATGGCCGCGCGCGATTTCGCTCGTGCTGGGCCGGATAACTTGAGCCTCCTCACGTCGGCTGCTACCTATGGATACAAGTGCCACCGCGATGCCATGGGCGCAGACCTGACCGCGTTGCGCCTCAGAACAGGAGCAGCGGCACTCGGCTTTCGTGGGCCCCTGCACCGTGAGCGTGGTCGCGTATTTCCGTTTTCCCTCGCGCACCAAGCCACGGAAAACATCCCCCGCCCTCTCAGTTTGCTCAACGGCATTTGCCGCCAGCAACGCTCGCGCGGCCTTCATCACCTGCCAGCCGCCGGTATCGCTGAGAATTTTTTCTGTGACGAGCATCATTTTTTAGTTCGCTTGCCGCAAGGATTGTGATGAAGTGCGCACTTCTACTACCGGCATGAGAATCGTCGCCATTGCAAATCAAAAAGGAGGTGTGGGTAAAACCACTACTGCCATGAACCTCTCCGCCAGCCTCGCGACCAGCGGGGTGCGGGTGCTGCTGGTGGATCTGGACCCGCAGGCCAATGCCACCAGCGGACTGGGCATCGCGCAGGAGGAAAACTCCAGCATGTATCCCTGCCTGCTCGGCACCGCAGATGCCCGCAGTGTGATCCGCAGCACCCGGCTTTCCAATCTCTCCATCATCCGTTCTCACCAGGAACTCGCGGGCTGTGAAATCGAACTTGCCCAGGCCGGCAATCACCTGACCCGCGTGCGCGAAGTGCTGCGGCCGCTGGAGCAAAGCGGACTCTTTGACGTCATCTTCATCGATTGTCCGCCCTCGCTCGGAATTCTCATGACTTCCGCGCTGGCCGGCGCAGATGAATTGCTGGTGCCGATTCAATGCGAATACTTCGGGCTCGAAGGCCTGGCAAAGATCGTCAACATCGTGCAGCAGATTCGCGAGTCCGGAGCCAATCCAGGACTGACCCTCGAGGGCATCGTGCTGACGATGTTTGATTCGCGCGCCAACCTGGCCAACCAGGTCGTCAACGATGTGCGAACGTATTTCACGGAAGTCGTTTATGACACCCTGATACCGCGCAGCATCCGTCTCGGTGAAGCACCGAGCTACGGAAAGAGCATCATCGAATACGAGCCCAATGGCCGCGGCGCCACGGCGTATCGCGCATTGGCTGCGGAATGGAGCCGTCGGCACAATAAAAGTGAAAAGAGGTAAGTGAAAAGCTACGAACCCAGTTTTGCGTATCTGATTAAACTTTTTACTTTTCACTTCTTCCCCATGCCCGCATTCCAAACCATCAAAGGCTTCCGCGACTTCTTTCCCGAAGACTGTGCGTTGAGGAACTATATCTTCGAACGCTGGCGCTCCATCGCGGCTGGTCACGGATTTGTCGAATACGAAGGACCCGCACTGGAAAGCACCGATCTCTTTCGGAAAAAAAGCGGCGATGAAATCGTGCACCAGCTTTTCTGCTTCACGACCAAGGGCGATGAGGAAGTATCCCTGCGTCCTGAGGTGACGCCCAGCCTGGCGCGCATGGCCGCAGCCAGACAGCGGCACTATTCCAAGCCCTTGAAGTGGTTTCAAATCGGCCCCTGCTATCGCTACGAGCGCCAGCAGCGCGGCAGGTTGCGCGAGTTTCACCAGTTCAACTTGGACATCCTCGGCGAAGCTTCGCCAGCAGCGGACGCGGAACTGATCGCGACTTGCATCGCCTCGCTGCGCGCCTTCGGTTTGACGAAGGACGACTTCGCGATCCGGTTGAGCGATCGCAAACTCTGGACGGAGTTTCAGGCGCAGGCGGGCATTGCGGCGGAACGTGCCGGAGAGTTTCTCCAGGTCATTGACAAGATGGAACGCGCCGCGCCTGAAGCCACCGACGAGAAACTTCAATCGTTGGGCACGAGCCTCGATGCCGTCCGTGCGTTCATCGCTTCGCTGAACGAGGAACATCCGGTGTTCGCCGCCATCCGCAGCAGTCTGGCCGCGCGCGGTTTGTGGGAGTTTGTGAAGGTCGATCCCGGCATCGTGCGCGGACTCGCTTACTACACCGGCGTCGTATTCGAAGCCTTCGATTTGAAGCACGGCTTGCGCGCCATCGCCGGTGGCGGGCGCTATGACAATCTTGTCTCGCTTCTAAGCGACGGCGGCACGGACATGCCCGCCTGCGGCTTCGCCATGGGCGATGTGGTGCTCGGCGAACTCATCAAAGAAACGCCAGCAGCGCAGCAGGCGGTGAACGATTGGATGAAACAGGCTGGTGCGCTCGATGTGTTTGTCGTCGTGGCCGACGAAGCGCGTAGCCACGAGGCGCTAGGCATCCTGCAGCTGTTGCGTGATGCCGGATGGCGCGCGGACTATCCCCTCACGCCGCAGAAAATGGGAAAACAATTTCAACACGCGGAAGGCGCGAAAGCCCGCTTTGCGGTGATCGTCGGGACTGAATTTCCAACGTTAGTGATAAAAAATCTCGCCACCCGCGACCAGATGGAAGTTCCAGCTGACGGACTGCGCGCCAAGCTCGCTGAGCTTATTGTTGCGCCGGAATATAAGAACCTGATTGCTTGAGGAAGGGTTCCCTTCATCGTTCCCCTTGCCTGGGCCGAGAAGGAATCAGTGACTTGTGCTCTGCCGTTGCTCACGAATGTCGCCGCAGCGATCAAGCAGAAGCCCGTGAAGCAGTGCCGATCCCGCGCGCCGGAAGTCCGGCTGCGATGCGCTCGGCGATGACCCACGATGTGCCCGCATCGTGCACCGGATCCCATTCCTGCGGAATCATGAGCAAGCCCCAGCGCGCGTTCTCGGCCTTGGCGTCTTCGTAGGCAAGCTGCATGGCACGCATGGCACGTTCAAGTCTTGGGCTGGGCTTCAAAGGCGGCGACTCCCGCAGAGTCATACCATTCAGAATCTTGGCGACGTCCTCCTTCGAGGTGTTCTCAGAACTCGCGATCAGTTTCATTTGTTGGTTTTCATTATCCCACACCTCCCAAGCATCCGCCAGCGGCAAATACACCTCCAGAAAATTCTCCACGCTGCGCCGGAACCTCCTCCGAATGTCCTGCTCCGGCACATAATGCCCGCCCTTTGTCACGCGCTCCGCGACACGCCGGATCGAGACTTCCGCCGATGGAACGACAAGGAAATGCAGCGAGATGGTGAAGCCAGCGGTCTTGGCATCGCGCAGCAGCCGTTCGTAGGTCTTCCCGCTCAGCGTGCTTTCAAGGCCGAAGGCTTTTTTCTCAGCGATTAGTCGTCGCGATTCTTCCAGCAGAAGCCTTCCAGCCCGGAACGCCGCGAGTTCCGGCTTCAACGGTGAGAGACCGCGCGCGATCTCATCGGCATTGAGAAACGTGAACACGCCCTCACCCGGCAGCAAGCGGCGTGCGAAGGTGGTCTTACCTGCGCCGTTGCATCCGCCGATGAGAAAGATGGTGGGTGGAGCGTCCGGCATATCACACAACAACCTCCGCACACGCCGTCTGGCAAGGGCGAGATGCGGCTTGCTTTCGCCCTCAATCTCTGGCATGTGACGCGCCCGCATTTCGCACGTCCATGACCGCTAACATCTACCGCACCCACCACTGCAACGAACTCCGCCCCGAGCACATCGGGCAGACCGTCACCCTGTCCGGCTGGGTGAATTCTGCGCGCGACCACGGCGGTGTCATCTTCATCGATCTGCGCGACCGCGAAGGCATGACACAAGTGGTGTTCCGCCCCGAGGAGAATCCCGAGACTGCACAAGCGAGTCATCATCTGCGCGATGAAGATGTGATTCAACTCAGGGGCAAAGTCTCGAAACGCCTCGAAGGAACGGACAACACCAACCTCGCGACCGGACAGATCGAGATCGTCGTCAGCGGTTTCACGGTGCTCAATAAATCCTCGGTGCTCCCCTTCCAACTCGATGTAGAATTGTCCAACGAAGACTTGCGTCTGAAGTATCGCTACCTCGATTTGCGTCGTCCGCGCATGACGCGAAATCTGCGGATGCGCCACAAGATCGTCAAGGCCGCGCGCGATTTCCTCTCCAACAAGGAGAACGACTTTGTCGAAGTCGAGACCCCCATCCTCTCCAAGTCCACGCCTGAAGGCGCTCGCGACTTCCTCGTTCCGGCGCGACTCAATCCGGGCAAGTTCTATGCATTGCCCCAGGCGCCGCAGCAATACAAGCAGCTCCTCATGGTGGCAGGCTTGGAAAAGTATTTTCAAATTGCCCGCTGCTTCCGCGATGAAGACCTCCGCGCCGACCGCCAACCGGAGTTCACACAGATCGATATCGAAGCTTCGTTCATCACGGAGGAGGACATTTATCGTCTCGTCGAAGGCTTGCTGAAAGAGATGTTCGAAGCCGCAGGACACATGAACATCTCCCTCCCCTTCCCTCGCATGACGTGGAAGGAAGCGATGGATCGCTACGGCTCGGACAAGCCGGACACGCGTTTCGGCAACGAGATCACGGACCTCGGCGATGTCTTCGCGAAGAGCGAGTTCAAGATCTTCCGCAACACGCTCGACAACGGTGGCGTGGTTCGCGGCGTGAACGCAAAAGGTTTTGCGGGCATCACCACCGGCCAGATGATCCGATTGAACGAAGTCGCGCACGAAGTCGGTCTGCCGAAGGAAGTAAAACAGCTTGCGTTCATCAAATACGAAGGCGGCGAGTTCAAGTCACCGCTCTGGAAGTTTTTCACCGAGGAGGAAAAAACCACGCTCATCAAGAAGATGAACCTCGAGGAAGGCGATATAGTATTCTTCGTCGCCGGACCGTGGGAAAGCACATGCACCATCCTAGGTCGCGTGCGACTGGAAGTCGCCGCGATGATGGAGACAACAAAAAAATCCACCGCACTGAATTTCCTCTGGGTTGTGGATTTTCCCTTGCTGGCGCACAGCGAAGAAGATCAAAAATGGAACGCGGTGCATCATCCATTCACACGTCCGAAGACTGAGGATGTCCCGTTGCTCGACGCCGGTAAACTGGCCGAGGTTCGGGCGGTGGCGTATGACGTTGTGCTCAACGGCACCGAGCTCGGCGGCGGTTCCCTGCGAATCCACGAGAGCGACCTGCAGGCAAAGATGTTCGGTATTCTCGGCGTCAGCGAAGATGAGCAGAAGGAAATGTTTGGCCACATCCTTGAGGCTTTCCAGTTCGGCGCACCGCCGCACGGTGGATTGGCGCTTGGTCTCGACCGCATTGTGATGCTCGCAGCCGGTGAAGACAGCATCCGCGAAGTGCTTGCCTTCCCGAAGAACAACCGCGGCCAGGAATTGATGACGCAAAGCCCCGGTGGAGCAGATTTCAAGCAGCTTCGCGACCTTTACATCGCCAGCACCTTCAAGCCCAAAGCTAAGGCAGAAGACGCGCCACCGCACGTAAGCTGACCGTTTTTTTGTGTGAACCAAAAGTCGTCGCAGATGACTGATGCTGCGAATGGCAAACAGTTGCGCTCTGCGAACATTGCATCCAGTGTCACCGACACCTGCTCTCCTTTGCCGTCATGAACACTCGCATGGTCTTCGTTGGAGCCGCACTGCACACCGGCGACTCCCTCAACAAATGACGGTCCATAAAATTAGCGTAAAACAATCCGAGTGAGCACCGACCCTCAATCCGATACTCCAGCAACAGGAGATCCCACCCCTGCGACGCCAGTGACGTTTCAGGTCGAGCTTGAGTTTGCCGGAAGGCAGATCGTGGGTGGTCGGCGGATGCAGGAGGATTTCTATGCGTTCAGCGACATCTCCGCCACCAAGGAACCCAGTGGATCAAGATTGCTTGTGGCGCTCGGCGACGGTCTAGGCGCGCATGTCGGCGGGAACGTCGCGAGTTATCTCATCGTGGACGAGTTTGTCAAAGCCTACAAACGCAGCACGCTCTCGACAGCCTGGCGACTGCGGGTGGCACTGGAGACTGCCAACGAAAAGCTGCGTGATTTATCTGCAAACCTTGCCACCGAACAAGCCCCGATGGGCTCCACGTTCGTCGGAGTCGCGGCCTCGAAGGAATGCATCCACTGGGTCAGCGTGGGTGACTCGCCCCTGTTTCTCTTTCGCGAGGGCACACTGACCCGGCTGAACGCCGATCACTCGCTGGCGCCGATCCTTGATGAGCGCGTGCGCATCGGAGAGCTTACTGTTGCCGATGCGGCCCACCATCCGGACCGGCACATCTTGCAAAGCGCGTGCCTCGGCCATCCGCTGACCATCGTGGATGCGAGAATGGATCCCTACGAACTTAAAAGTGGCGACATCGT
>JANNQW010000409.1:0-4045 GCA_031400955.1 Verrucomicrobiota bacterium | reverse complement strand
GGGCTGAGCAGCAGGCCGAAGAAGGGATAAAGCGCCCCCGCCGCAATCGGGATGCCCAGCGCGTTGTAAAGAAACGCAAAGAACAGATTCTGCCGGATGTTCCCCATGGTGACGCGACTCAGGCGGATAGCCTTGGCTATGCCGCGCATGTCGCCCTACACCAGGGTGATGCCTGCGCTTTGCAAATTTCTTCATAAAGAGAAGACAGAAAGTATTTGTGAGCCACCGACGAACGCTATCGTTGTCAAATGTCTTCCCTGACTCGATTTATGGAGCGGCGCGCAAGAAATGTTTAAATCCTAGGACCGACCCGTTTCACTCTGTGTCATGAGAACAAGCTGCGGTCAGTTTGATCTGCGGAAGCCGGGGATGGCGTGCTGGCTTTTCGGCCAGCACGCGCAGGGTAACAGTGTTGTGTCGAGATGACTTACTTGGGCATTTTGGTCAGATACTTCGCCTGATTGGCCTCGAATTTCTTGATGCAGGGTTTGCAGCAAAATTTGATCTCCTGGCCGTCATAGACCTTGGTGATGGGGCCGCCCATGCTGTCGAGGTCGTTGCCACTGACGAGGCAGGTCTTGAGCGGATAGGGCTTGGATTTTTCAGCGCCGAGCGCCGACTCTGGCGTGGTGCAAACAGCGAGGGTGAGGCCCAGGAGGGCGGTGGTGAGCAGGGTTCTTAGTTTCATGTTCGTGGTGTGGTGTGGGTTTTGTTTTCAATAGGATGACGTGGGTCATCAAAAGCGGATGAGGACACCGGCCCCGAGGCCGTAGTCACTATGGAAAGAGGCAGTGAGGGAGGTGCGGCGCGTGAGGGTGTAGTCGGCTCCGGCGCTCCATTCGAATCGTGTGCCGGTGTCGTAGAAGACTTCGCCAAAGACGCCGAGACGCGGGGTGAGTTGGAGGCGCTTGGAGAGCGTGAGCCGCGCATCACCCTCACTATCGAGACTGAGATTGGTCCAGATCATGAGGGGTAGGCGATAGTTGATGCCGGCGATGGCGCGGTCTTCGGCTTCTTCATCATTGGTGAAGCGGTAGCCGACGAAGGCTTGAAAGTTGGGGTTGAAGTAGCGCTGGTAGAGAGCGTCGATCTCATACTGCGGATTGTCCACGCCCTGCCAGCCGACTTCCCATGCGAGTTGGAGGTCGTTCTTCGGGTTCATCCAAGTGAGCAGGCCCTCGCTCATGTTGCTTTGCAGTGTGGCCGCGCCCCAGATGTAGCTCATGTCGTGCCCATGCTCGCCGAGGCTGGAGTGGACTGGAGATGATGTTGATTGCGGCAGCTTGGGGGGAGCATCCTCTTCATAGCGGAAGACGCGGGCCATGCCGCTCATCATATGATAGAGGATGTGGCAGTGGAACATCCAGTCGTGCGCTTCATTCGCCTCGAACTCGACCGTGCGCTTCGTCATCGGCGGGACATCGACCGTGTGCTTCAGCGGTGAGTGCGCGCCATTCCCCATCAGCAGGCGGAAGAAGTGCCCATGCAGATGGATAGGGTGGTGCATCATCGTGTTGTTGATGAGCTCCAGCTCGATGATCTCGCCTTTTTTGATCATGACATAGGGCTGCTTCGCCATCGTTTTGCCATCAAAGGACCAGATGTAGCGGTTCATATCGCCCGTGAGATGCAGGTTGATCTTTCGGCGCTGCAGCCGCGTGGGCAAAGAAGTGTCTTCCACCGCACGCAGCAGTCGGTAAGGCGAACCGGGGCGTGGCAGATTCAGCGAGGCACGCGGATCGTCCTCCTGCTCTTCCAGCGCGAGGTTTAGCATCTCATCCATTTGATAAAGGTTAGGCCTCGGCGGGTCGCTGGCGGGATGCGGTGTGCCTCTGCCAAAATAGGCGGAGACATGCCCGCTGCCATCCTGTGTGGTGGCGCGCAGCTCATACTCACCACTCGGCGGGATGGTGATGAGCACGTCATACGTCTCGGCGATCGCCATGAGAAAGCGGTCCACTTTTACTGGCTGCACAGGCGGGCCATCGGCGGCGACGATGGTCATGGGACCTGCGGAAGAGTGCAGATAAAAATACGTCGCCGCAGCGGCATTGATGATGCGCAGCCGCACGCGCTCACCGGGCTTTCCCTCGATGCGGGTCTGGCGCTGTCCATTGATGAGAAAGGCGTGGTAGCCTACATCGGAGACATCCATCGGCATCATGCGATCCCATTCACGCTGGAAGTAATCTTTGAGCATGCCGCGCTGTGCCGCGCCCTTGATGGACTGCGAGTTCCGGCGCATGAGGCCGAAGTAATCACTGCCGCGCATGAGCATCCGCATGACCTCATGCGGGTCCGTGTCCGTCCAGTCAGAGAGGAGGAGCACCTGTTCGCGATCCGCCTTCACCCGCTCCCCACCGCGCGGCTCCACGACGATGCTGCCATACACCCCGCTCTGCTCCTGCAGGTGCGTGTGAGAATGATACCAGTAAGTACCGCCGTGCCGCAGCGTGAAGCCAAAGGTGTGCGTCTTCCCGGGCTGGATCGGCGGGGTCGTGATGTGCGGCACGCCGTCTTCTTTGTTGGGCAAAAGCAGCCCGTGCCAGTGCGTGGAGGTGGTCTCATTCGGCAGATCGTTATGGACACGGATGCGGGCGAAGTCGCCCTCACGGAAGCGCAGTGTCGGCCCTGGGATGCCGCCATTAATGGTGAGCACGCGGACGAGTCTGCCCGCCGGGCACTGGCGTGCCTCAGCGATGTGGAGATCATATTCCACCACACGCTGACCCGGCGCAGGTTGGGTGGACTTGCAGGTATCGCAGGCAAGCGCAGCGGCTGGCGCGAGCAGGGCGGCGCAGAAAAAAAGGAGAGATGTTTTCATGAGGACTCCGAATCGTTTATGGTTCACGGTGAAAAAAATAGCCCAAGTCACGTCATTCCCTTCTGTGGGGCCGCGCTATGGGCATGATGCGTCTGTTTGAGACGCCGATTCAGGTCAAGAAAGAGCAGAAGAGCACCGTGAGCCGGACGTGCGGCGTGGTGACAGTCTGCGGATCAAACACTGGCCGCGATGCACGAGCGATGTTTGCAGGGAAGGACGAATAAACACCAAGATAACCAGTCATCTCCGCCCACACGAGATGCGGCATCAACTCACGCCCCTGAGCAGGCGGCAGGCTTGCAGGCGCCGGAGACTTCGGCACAACCGGAGCTGCCGCACAGCCGCAGTCCCCTAGCCCAGCGTTTACTAATGCCGCACAGCAGTCCATGGAGCATTTCTCTTCATCTTCCGCTACACGCGCCCACCCCATAGACAGGGCCTGCGCCACCAAGGTGATGATGAGGATGAGGGTGCGAAGGAGTGTCATGGAACTGCTCACCAATCTATACGACTTATAATGAGAAGTAGTAACGAAAATATTCCAGCGAAAGAAAATATAGCAAGCACCACTGCGTTCTCCGTTTAACGCGGAATGATTCCACTTATGTTGCAAGCGCTGACGTTTCCGCAACCATTAAAAAACCTCCCGGGGATGGCATACCGAGGCGGCTCTGTACGCATACTAAAGTCTATTTATGAACTTTGCAGTGGGTCAGCGCCACTGGGTCGCCAGGACGACGCCGCCCTTGCCGTTCAAATCACGAACGAAGCGCGGGCCAGAATCCGAGCCTGTGGATGCACAACTGCTCAGAGCGGCTGCCACAAGAGCAGCCATTAAAGCATTGATCAGGTTTTCCGTTTTCATGACATATTGAAGTTTTGAATTAAAATGCGCAGTGAGATAAACGTTCTGATTGGAAGCCGTCCGGCATTCGCTGCCGGACGGCCATGAGGTCAGTTTCCGGTGGGCTCAGTGTGATTCGCAATGGGTCATCGCTCCGCCGCAGTGATTGCAGCGGTGCTGGAGCGATCCCGTCTTGAAGAAGGTGGCCACGGCGCTTTCGCATTCCGGGCACTCCATCTTCTTCACGTCGCGATACGTCGTGAATCCAGGACCGCCCTTGGTCCCGACGCCACTGAAGCCCGGGCGGCTGACCCACACGGTTTTACACTTGTCGCACATGACGGCCTTGCCGGGGTCGCTGCTGGTGGTCTGACAGG
>JANNQW010000408.1:0-1578 GCA_031400955.1 Verrucomicrobiota bacterium | reverse complement strand
TCGTCCACGAAGAGCACCATGATGTGGATCGTAGGCTGGCGGAAATGAATGCTGAACGGCGAATGGTAAAATTCCCGGCGCAGAGCGTTCATCCGGTCCACCAGCAGCTTCAAGCACTCGACTTGAACGTTGGTGCGCGGAAAGCCGTCCAGGATGACCCCATCCTGATACTCCGGGCGCAACAACTCGCGCAGCACCTGCCGGATCACATCGCGGTCGCCCACCATGTTGCCCGCGTCTTTGAGCGCCTGGGCCTCCGGCGAATTGAGCAGCGTGCTGATTATAATCGGTGGGCAGGTCAGTCCGCGCACCCGGGCGATGAAGGTCGTGTTGGTGCCCTTGCCGGAGCCGGGCGCGCCGCCGAGCAGGATGATCTCCTTGGGAAAGCGCAGTTGTTCGTGGCCGAACTCCGCCTCCAGTTCCCGCCAGATGGACTCGAAAATGATCTGCGCGTCCTTGATTTCCAGATCGCTGCGTTTGGGCGCCACCGGCGGCGAAGCCGGCTTGGTGGTGGCCATCTCAATAATCGGTTCGATCACACGAAACTGTTAAGTGTCGGCGGGCCGGTTGGCAAATCTTTTCCCGGACGGTTTTAAACCGGACGGGAAGGGATGATTAACCCACTGTTTGGCTGGCTCTGCCCACTCCCTGCGCCGAACTTTTTTTACCGGGGTGAACCGCCCGCGTTCGCGGGCGTCTTTCAGGAACTCGCGGGCGAGCCGCCCGCGCTCCGGCGGCCGAAAGCTGCACCCACTAACCGCAGGAAAAGCGTTCCTGTCTCTGACCCGATCAAGACGATGGAGAAGAAGAGCCGGAAGAAAACCGAAGATTTTCCGGAGCGCAGAGTAACTGCCCGCTTGACAGAATTAAGCCATATCAACGACTCAAGCTCAGCGACCCGGCCCACGAGGGCGTTCGATTGCAACCGCGACGCGATGGCCGGGTTCGCTGCAGCGTATGGTTAGGCGGCATGGTCATTGGTCAGCGGTGAACAAAACAAATCGGCCCTCAGATGCGGCGCGCTGGTAAAGCTCACGGACGCTCTGGAAATACTCCCAAGTGTAGCCGAAATCCTCCTCAGTGAGTGGACACCCGTAGCTGTCCCCATCAATAGCGAAATAGCGCCGACGAAAATCGGCCTCGGTGATGGCAGGCAAAGCGGCTGCGATGTCGCGAACCTGCTGTGGCGTCTTGAGGCTGATGATGTAATCGCTCTCGCTGTAAAGCGGCTCTCCGGCAAGAACGACGTGATTCAACGGATACTCACCGCCGTCCCACGTCAACTGTCCATCGGCCAAGACGCGGTGCATGGCGTCCCACGACTTGTCGCACTCGGACTTCAGGTCAGGATGCTCACCGAAGTAAGTCTCCTCGATGACCTCCTGCAAGTGGTCGAGGCGTGACTGGTCATCGGGCAACAACCGCAAATGTGCGGCCTCCTGCTCCGTCAGCGCGAAATGAACTCCGAGACAACTCATGGCGGTGAAATTGCTACGCGTGTAGTGCCGCATAACATCTGCATCACGGCCAGCGGCAGGGCGATCAGGAAGTACACGGGGTCTACGAGGTAATCCCAGT
>JANNQW010000407.1:0-4701 GCA_031400955.1 Verrucomicrobiota bacterium | reverse complement strand
CATCCGGCGGGCGACCTTGGAGATGGTCTCGTCAATCGCCGAATAAATATCACCCGTGGTGGTGTCCACTTCGATGGTGATGTGATTGGCGCAGTGCAGGATGATTTCGGCCTTCTGCCGCTCCTTTTCGACATCTAGGATGACCTTGACGTCAATGATGCGCGGGTAGTCAAGGTGGAGGTTCTCCACTTTTTTGCGGGCATACTCGCGCATGGGTTCGGTGACGCTGACGTGACGTCCGGTGACGGTGATGGGCAGATTGACGTTGTTGACTTGCATGGGTTTGTCAGGTTCGGGGTTACATATTGAAATTCTCGCCGAGATAATTCTCCCGGGCGAGAGGATGATTGATGATGTAGTCGCGCGTGCCGTGAAGCAGGACCTGACCTTCGTGAATGAGGTAGGCGCGATCGACAATACCGAGGGTCTCACGCACGTTGTGGTCGGTGATGAGGATGGCGAGGCCGACACTGCGCAGCATCAGGATGATCTTCTGAATGTCCTCGACCGCGAGCGGATCGACACCTGAGAACGGTTCATCCAACATGATGAGCTTGGGCTCGGTGACCAGTGAGCGCGCGATGGTGAGCCGGCGTTTCTCCCCGCCGGAAAGGGTAAGCGCGAGATTATTCGCGACGTGGGCGATACCGAATTTTTCGAGTAGCTGCTGGCACTGCTGGTCACGCTCGTATTCGGAATATTCCTGCGTTTCCATGACTGCGAGAATATTCTCGCGGACGGTGAGGCGGCGAAAAATGGACTCCTCCTGCGGCAGATAGCCCATGCCAAGGCGCGCGCGCCGATACATCGGCTCGTCGGTGGCGTCTTTGCCGTCGAAGAAGACCTTGCCTCCATTGGGCCGCACGAGACCGACTATCATGTAGAACGAGGTGGTCTTGCCGGCACCGTTAGGGCCGAGGAGCCCGACGATCTCTCCTTTGCGGACTTCGATGTCCACGCCATTCACCACCGCGCGACCATCATAAACTTTTTTCAACCCGCGAGTTAAGAGCAGAACGTCGTTGCCGCTGGCATCGAACGGCGTCGCCGCTGCTTCCGATGCCGGGGGCCCGCCGTCGCCGAAGTCCGTATCCGTGATGGAACTGACTTTCATGCGCCCGTCAGCGGGCCCGTTTTTCGACGGTATAACTGCGGTGGGGTTGTTTTTTTTCACTTTTTGGCAGTTTTCTTGGGTGTCAAAATGGGAGTGCCCGGCACAGCGCCGGAAGGAGCCAGGGCGGGTCCCGCAGGCTTGCCGGCTGCGTCAGGTTTTTGCTGGATCTTGGTCTCAGCCGGACCATGAACCTTCAGTTCACCATTCTGCTTCATGACCATGTAGGTCGAAGGATCACGGGCAATGATGACATTGTTCCCTCGTTGCACTTGGGGCATTTCACGAAGGATGACGTCGCCTGATTCGCCAATGTAAGTGAGATGACGACAGATGCCGATCTGGGGTTCGCCGCGCTCATCCAGCTTGCGAACGATCACCTTCCTGCCGGTGCCGATTGCCTGCTTGAGCTTGGCATCTCCAGACTGAGGTGCTGCGGAAGATTCCGCAGGCTGCGCCTTTAAGACGGCGGGCCCAACGCCCTTGCTGACCGGAACAGCTTTTACCGGCGCGGCATTCTGACTGGGCTCCTTGACGAAGTAAACTTCCAGCTTGTCACTGGTCATGTGGAACGTGGGATGATCCAGCACGACGTCGTCGGTAAAGATCGCCAGTGCCTGGACGGAGTCGATATAAACTGCGCCCTCGCTCCGGATGTTGATGTCGCTGGGCGGTGCATCAGCCTTCTTGCCCTTCTTGCCATCCACGGCGTTGGTTCCCGGCGGCTTCTTGGGTGGAGCAGTGCCCGTCGGCGCATCCGGATCCGGAGCTCGCATGACCGGGCTGGCCGCACTTTGGGCGATGATGGCGCGGCCTTCGGGCGCGGCGCTCCGCAGGGAAGGCGCCAGCTTTTGATCGGCTGCTTCAACAAGCGCACGATCACTGTTATCGGAGGATTTAGAGAGTTTTCTTTGAGCCTCAGCGGCCAGTTGATCGAGTCGGCCTTTGTCCGCCGCACGGTCGGAGGTCTGACGCGCCGACTCGGTCCTGGCGCTGGTTTGCGCCTCGCTGATCACGCGACCGGTCTCCAGCAATGCCTTCTTTTGTGAAGCGGTGCCGCCACTGCTAATCTTGGTTTCCGCTCGAAGCGGAGCGGTGATGCAGATGATAAATACGGCCAGAAAAATATGTCTCATATCACTTTTTTTTATTGGATGGCGCTGGTTTCTCCGGTGGCTTTGGCTGCGCCGCTTCGGCGCCTTCGGTCGCGGCTGGTTTGACAGGCTGCTGCTGGAAAGAGTCAGCGTCATGGATGATCATATGAATGTGTCCCGTCATTTTGCCTTGCTGGGTGTGAGTGTCAAAAATCAATGTGTCCCCCTGCAGGTCAAAATCTTTCCGGCTGACGCGGCTCCGGTCCTCACTGCTGAGCACTTCCGTCTCCATATGATAAATGGCCGTCGGCATCATGATGCGCAGATCCCTCTCCTCCGTCTCGCCATACATCCGGATGTCGAGCCGCTCCATGTCCATTCTTTTTTCATCGACCCGGGTCATCGTCGCCGCCCGGATGAACGAACTGGGATTACCATCGCGGAAGGAAGGGATTTTTACGTCGCGATTTATATGACCCAGAGGCAGCATCTTGCCGAACGATCCCAATCCCTGGCCTGTTTCCTCCACGGCATTCTCAGGCTTGGCCTTGCCAGCATTTGATTTCTCACTGGAAACCGCATTTTTCGTATCCATTTTTTCCTTCCCGCCCTTCTCCACCGGCTTGCGCGGGGAATCTTCACCTGCAATGGACACCATGGCTCCGTCAGTCAGCCACCAAAAGGCACAGGCGGCAACCCCGATCACGCTTAGACGTTCAAGCTTGCGCGATTTCATGAATGGCGAGCAGTTGTTTGAGTAGTGCGGGCAGCTGCACAAGCGGAACCTGGTTGGGTCCGTCGGAAAAGGCCTTGGCGGGCTCGGGGTGCGTTTCGATAAAAACACCGTCGCAACCCGCCGCGACCGCCGCGCGCGCCAGCACCGGCGCCAGCTTGCCGTCACCACCGGTGGTGCCTCCGAGACCTCCGGGTCTCTGAACAGAGTGAGTAGCATCCATGATGACCCGATACCCCAACTCCCGAATCCAGTATAGCGACCTCATATCAGCGACGAGGTTTTGATAGCCAAACGTGGTTCCGCGTTCAGTAAAAACAAAATTTGCACAACCGGTCGCGATCAGTTTGTCCGCGATATTTTTCACGTCCCAAGGCGCGAGAAACTGGCCCTTCTTCACATTTACCGCCCGGCCCGTTCCCGCCGCAGCAACAATAAGATCAGTCTGCCGGCAAAGAAAAGCTGGAATCTGCAGCAGATCGATCCACTCCGCCGCGCGCTTCGCCTCTTCAGGCGAATGCACATCCGTCGTCACCGGCACGCCGAGTTCACGTCCGATGTCCGCGAGAATCCGGCACCCCTCCTCACAGCCAAGCCCGCGATACGAAGTCCCGCTGGTGCGATTGGCCTTGTCATAGCTCGCTTTGAAGATCCAGCGCAGCTTCAATTCATCGGCGATGATTTTCAGCCGGCCGGCTATGTCCCGGACAAAGGCCTCGCTCTCGATCACGCAGGGCCCGAGGATGAACACTGGCTGCACACCATCAAACCGGACTCCATGTCCGATTTCGATAGAGGGGAGATTTGAGAAAAGCTGGCTGGACAAAACAGTATCAGGAAAAATTCAATCCCGTGAGGGACATGACATCTGCCACCATAGCCAAATCCTGACCAGATGGCAACGCGTGATTGCGGGATATCGCGAACTCACGCCGCCTCCCCTGTCTTCACAAAGTGAAGGATTTTCGCCGTGTCGCCGTGTGCCGCCCACACCACACGCAGGAAGTCGGCAGGATGCAGTTGATGTTTCCGGCAGAACGCGCGATCGCCTCCACAGCCGAACATGGAATCCGGATCCATCTCGCCGCGAAGCTTGGCCTCCGCCTTGGCAATAATACGAGGCAGCCATACGATCCCGTCGATCTCGGCGGTTTTGGCCGGAAGCGCGGACGGATCAATCATCGTCGTGCTGACCATGCCATTTTGCCTGACCAGGAAATAATCCCGCCGCGCCGAGGCAATGAGCAGCGCAGTCTCCCGGCTGGGCTCTCCTCCGTCTGCACGACAATGATCTTCGATAAAGTCGAAAAGCTCTCGCGACTTGTATCCGATCGATGCGAGAAACTCAAGGTCAGCGCCATCAAACCATGCATCGAAGCTGGTGTCACCGCGTTTGTATTTTTCAGCGCATCGGTCGAACAGATCGCGAAACTTCGTGGCCCATGTGTAGGAATCAGTCATAGTGTTAAGGTGGTGCTTTGCTGAACGGAGGCTCCGGCCTGCATCATCAAACTTGTCAGCGCCACGCGAATCGGAATTTCACTTCTCTTCCGCTCTTTAAACACGCTCACATTGGCGTAACCCGCATCCCGCAGCGCCTCCAGCGCGATGGCAAAACTTTCGCCCACCCGCCGAGCGACGTGAGAGTCGGAGCCGATGACGACAGGTATGTTTCTCTCACTCATCATTCTGAGCATCTGCGGGCCGGGATTCATCTCGGGATACTTCTTATTCAAGCCGGATGTGTTCAGTTCCATCGCAAC
>JANNQW010000406.1:0-4939 GCA_031400955.1 Verrucomicrobiota bacterium | reverse complement strand
CCGCAGAAGTGGTTTGATCTCTATCCGGACGAAACGTTGGTGATGCCGCCCGTGAAAGACGATGACCGGGCTGATCTGCCGAAGTTTGCCAGTTTTCTACACTGGAAGCTGCCGGAGCCGCGTTTGAAAACGCTGGTCGATCACAACCAATGGCGTCCGTTGGTGCGCGCCTATCTCGCCAGCACCAGTCTGATGGACAGTCAGGTTGGGCGGGTGATGGAGGCGCTGAAAGCAACCGGTTCGCTGGAGAATACCATTGTCATCGTTTGGGGCGACCATGGCTGGCATCTCGGGGAGAAGGGGATGACGGGAAAAAACACGCTCTGGGAGCGCAGCACGCGGGTGCCGCTCATCTGGGCCGGACCCGGTGTTTCGCAAAATGCAAAATGCGGCCGGCCTGCGGAGTTGCTCGATATTTTTCCGACGCTACTCGAAATGCTGGGCCTACCCAAGCGCAACGATCTCGAAGGACGCAGCCTGGTGCCGCAGTTGAAGGACGCGAATGCCCCGCGCGAGTTTCCCGCAATCACGACTCACAATCAAAATAATCACACCATCCGCACCGAGAAATGGCGTTACATCCACTATGCCGATGGCAGCGAGGAGCTTTACGACGAGCTGGCGGATCCGAACGAGTGGACCAATCTGGCGGGCAATCTCAAATATTCGCCAACCAAATCCGAACTCGCGAAATGGCTGCCCAAGAAAAACCTCCATGCCGTCCCCGGCAGTGCGAGTCGCATCCTGACTTACGATGATGAAAAGCCGGTCTGGGAGAACGAACCCATTGATGTCACCGCTTCACTGCCGGAGGCGGCGCTGAAGGCGGTGAAGTGAGGGAATTGGAATCCTTGATCCACAAACGACTCGAGAGATCGGAGACCCAATGATAGCTGTCGATAGCCCTGTCTATTTCCCCTTGGTTCGATTTTTTTGCTAAACCCCATTGTCCGTGAATGGAATAGGCATGTTTGGTGGAACCAAAGTAGATGGAGTTGGGGGTGACGGTCGCATAATCATCATTAATGATAGTGGCGGTGGCTACCCTTGAATATTTAACGAATTTATCCTGACTCTGGGACTGAGTTAAATGATAAGCGAGATCCAAGACATCTTCGTGGCAAAATGGCACGTCAACTTCAAGGCCTTGCCCATAGTTGTCGGGAAGGAGCAACAGACCAGGAATTCTCATGCGCTCCAGGCACTCTTCAGCGGAGATGGGGTGATTTAGTAAATCCTCCAGATGCGAGTGATCGGCCGTTATCCAGACAACGGGTCGATTTTCTGAGGGCATGCTATTTAGGTAGTCAATGAATTCCCCCAGGCACCAATCTGTGTAGAGCGTGCCTCCGACATGATTTGCCGGCAGTTTGGTGCCGTTGGGCAGGGCTTCAGGAAACTTGAATGGCGAGTGATTGGATATCGTGTTTACGACGATCAGGCAGGGCTCATTCTTTTTGGAGGCAGCCTCAATTCGCTTTTGGGCAATGGCGAAAATTTGTTCATCTGGAAATCCCCAGGAGGTCCAATAAGACTTGTCCATGCCGGATAACTCCTCTGGGTCAACTTCCTTATTAAAACCCGCGTAATCCAGCGTGGCACCCAGATTGCAATATTCTGTTTCCACACTTTGTATCCATTGCAGGCTGTATCCGGAATTTCGAAAATCAAGGCTCCGGCTTAGTTCGCCCAAGAATGGGCTGGAGGTTGTTCCTTGAAAGTCGGGCGGATTGGGCAATCCGGTCAGGATGGACCACGCCATGGTGTTGGTGTGGGTTCCAGATTGAATGACATTGGTGAACAGGATGCCCGACTTGCTGATTTCCTTGAATCGCGGAGTTAATCCGTAGCGACCGCCGTGCGCTCCCGCCTCGCGTGGCTCGCAATCAGACAGCCGCTGAGACTCCATGACGATGGCGATGAAACTGCGCCGGGGATAACGATGGTGTAATTCGGAAAGAATATTTGTCGGACGCTTTTCCCAGAGCTGGTTGCTGCTGATATTTTTGTAGTCGATGGCCAGTGTTTTGTCGGTTCGAACCATTTCGGCGGGGTTTAGATCGAGAGCCAGTCCGGGCCAGGGACAGATGACGCTTTGGATGTAGTCAGCGGAAAACCCGTTGATTCCTGATTTGAATGCTGAGATCGAAATGCGCTGGATACAAAGCAAGGGTAGCAGCACAAATAACAGAGAGCGTTTCCCGGTCATTTTTCTCATGGAATATGAAAGAGCTGCCAGAACGATGATAAATAAAATTGTAAAGAGCAGAACATTTTTTGAGAAGAGTAAATCAAGCGCGAATTGTCGCGATGCCTTGTCCTGCACGCACTGCCGTATTTCGGCAAGAGTAAGCGCGCGTCCCCGCTCCTTGTATAATCCAAGCGAAGCCAGCATCCAGAGGCACATCAGCCATGTGTAGAAAATAAGCGCGGCATGGATCACGCGTCTTCCAGTGCCCTTCCACCAGCCAAGAAACAGTGGAATCAGTGCGATCAAGGACCCGCTGATGCCCAGGAATGTTAATACGGTAAGATATTGCCGCGACGGAAAAATCTGACTCGCAACCATGATCAGGCAGGCTAAAAAAATTACAAAGTATGGAATCGGCGTCATCTTGATATTATTGCGTCTCGTTCAAGAGCGTGACTGATTGCAGGTTGGGGGGAGTCAGCATGGCCTCATGCCTTGGGAGTTGGCAATCCCCAATGCATTTGTCGGTTCATCGGGCGGGTGCCCTGAGTCGGTTTTTTATCGTTGAGACCTTGCTACGGTAAACTTCCATAAAAAATAGCTGGGCACTGGGCAATTTTTTTGGTCTAATAATGCTGTGCCGCTTCAGTTAATTGAGGAGGCATCTGCAATACATAAGAACATACATATAAACAATAAACATCCATAACATACTATGAAAACTCGAATACAACAGGGCTTCACCCTGATTGAACTGCTGGTTGTCATCACCATCATCGCCATTTTGGCGGGGATGGCCTTGCCTGCCTTCACGAAAATCCAGGAAAAGGGCTACATCACCAAAGGGATCAATAATGCGAAGCAGGTCGCCACTTACCTGAAGATCTATGCCGCAGATAACAACGGATCCTACCCGGATACTGTCGTCACTACGGCCACCACGGCCAACCTGGCCTTTCGCGAAATGTTTAAAGTTTCGATCGCGGATAACGAAACAGTCTTTGGTTGCCCTAGCAGTGACTATGGCAAGCCCGATGGCAATATCGGCGTGGCGGGCACCAACACGGAAGCCGTAGCCACGAAGGAAAACCACTGGGAAATGGCCGGGGGAATCTCCGACTCACTCAGCAACTGCCCGCTGATCTGGGAGGTTTCAATTAGCGAGGCTTGGAATCCGACGTGGGACTCTAGTTTGACAGGCAAACCTGCCAAAGGGCGAACATGGAGTGGTGGCAAGGTAATTATCGGCATGAACGACACTAGTGTGCTCACTTACGCCGTCACCGTTGGATCGTCAGCTTCTGCAATTAAACCCGCTGGCTCTGGCTCCACCAACATTTTTGATGCTGTCACTAGCGCGCCAACAGTCTTGAAGGTGGATTAAAACCTCGAGGTCATCGACCCATTCAGTTTGAATGCCGCGGGAGTGATCCCGCGGCATTCATTTTATAACAATTCGAGTCAATTGTTGAACTGATCTAAAAAATCTGCTAAGGTTTACTGTTCCGAGGCCCTCCCAGCTTATGGGGCCGCCTACCCTCAAGATCCATGTCTGCCCGCACGCTCCCGCGTCCTGCGCGCTCCCGCACCACGGAAGCGCCCCCGAATCCGTCCCATCATGCGGCACTGGGCTTTCTTATGATCGGGCTGGCGCTGTTCTGGGTGCTGGCGCTGATTTCTTATGAACCGGTTGACCTCCCGGGCTGGTGCCATCTGGCGCTATCGGATATTCCCTCGCCGATCATGCACAATTTTATCGGGCGCTTCGGTGCCATCCTGGCTGGCTACAGCTTCTGGATGTTCGGTCTGGCCAACTATCTGATCCCCGTCTGTCTCGCATGGTTCGGTGTCTGCAAGCTGACCTCGCAAAGTCGAGTTACGATGCGCGCATGGCTAGGTTTCGCCATGATGCTGATCGGCGGAGCGGCACTGCTCCACCTCCAGACGATCTGGAACTGGAACAAAGTGTTCTCGCCATCCGGTCCGGGCGGCGGGTTGGGTTCAGTGGTGGGTGGCACCCTGCTGGTGCCGATCATGGGCGAAGTGGGATCGCTGCTCGCCTTGGGTATTATTTACCTGATTGGTTTCATTTTCGTGACCGGTATGCATCCGGTTCAAGTGCTGTTGCAACTGAAGGATCAACTCGCCGGTGTCGTGCGTCGTTGGTGGGCTCGTCGCCATGCCCGAAAACTTTCTGAGGAGGGCACTGCCTTGCTGGGCTTCAGCGAACCAGCACCTGCGAAAATTCGTCGAAGGAGACTGGTGCCCGAGAGCGAAGACATGGAGGACGACGTTGGGTTGGAACTGCCGCTGATGCCGCAACGCACGCCGCCGCCAAAGATTTTCGATTCATCCGTGGCAAAACCGCCCCGCACCAAGCCGCAACTCTCCGCCGTCTGGAAAGAGCAGCGCGATGAAAAACGTGAACGCGCCGCCACCGCGCCGCCCGCCAGTCTCACCGCGCGGTTTGCTAACTACACGATGCCTCGTCTGGATTTGCTCGCTTACCCCGATCTCAAAGGCCGCACACCGGCTGACGAACACGCGCTGCGCGAGACCCAGACGACCATCATCAAGACGCTGGCCAACTTCGGCATCAACGTCACCGCTGGCGACATCACGAAAGGCACAGCCATCACGCGTTATGAGGTCTATCCCAGCGACGGTTTGCGCGTCAGCCGCATCGCCAACCTCGAAGCGGATCTGGCACGCGCAACAAATGCCGAGCGCATCAACATTCTCGCGCCC
>JANNQW010000405.1:0-1598 GCA_031400955.1 Verrucomicrobiota bacterium | reverse complement strand
GTGATCGGCAAGCCGGTGATGGCGTTGCGTTTCTCGATTTCCTTGGGCCACCACGAACTGCTGCCGACTCCCTGGAGCACGACGGTTTTATTGAACCGCCCAATCATGTCCATGTTCAGGCAGGCGGCAAACATGCCGCCGAGCTTCGCGTTCGGATCGTTCTTGATCATCTTTGCAAAGTCCTCGACGAAGTGATTCGAGCCAAGCAGCCCGAGTTCCTCGCCTGACCATGCCGCGAAGATGATGTCGCGCTTCAGTGTTAGCTTGCCCTGCTTCTTCTGATCCGCGAGCCACTGCGCGATCTCCATGACTCCCGCGACTCCGCTGGCATTGTCGTCGGCGCCGTGGTGAATTTTTTTCAAATCGCCTTCCTTTGCACGCGAGTTGGAGCCGCCGCCGCTCCCAAGATGATCCACGTGGGCGCAGACGATGAGCGGCGCGATGTGGCCGTTTGGTTCAGTCCCGGCGGGCAGGAGTCCGAGCACGTTGCGACCCTGCTTTCGTTTCTGCTCGATCATAATTTCTGCGCTAAGCGACGTTTTGCCAACTGCGAAGCCCTGCATGTGATCGCCTTTGTCGAGGTTCGATTGCAGCCCGGCCAGGGTTTTGCCGCTTTCCGCGAGCAACCGGTCGGCGACGGAGTCGATGACGCTGATGGCGGCGATGCCTGACGAGGCCAGCGAGGCATCGAATGACATGGGCACCAGTTGTTCAACAACCTTGCTGCCGGGACCGCTGGCAATGATGATGCCGCGCGCACCTTTTTGTCTTGCAGCCAGCGCCTTGTAGCGGAGTCCCGTGTAGGGCATCAATTCATTGCGCCGCTCCTGGTTGACGCTTTCCGGAAGATACCGCAGCACGAGCACCCATTTGTCCGTCACATCGAGATGCACATAAGAGTCATAGGGCTCGATCTTCTTCCCGTCCTGGTTCAAAGCGCTGTCCGGTGTGTTTATGCCATAGCCGGCAAACACGATGTCGCCTTTCCCGATCGGGCCCGTCTTGGAAAACGACAGGGGGCGCCAATCCTTGTCGGCGACCAAAGGGGAGGAGCTGCCTCCATGATACAGCGCCAATGTGTTCCCCTTCCCAAGCGCCACACCCGCCGTGAAATCAAAGGCATCAAACCAGGTGTCTTTGTCGCCCGCAGGCAGCAATCCGATCTTCGAAAAAACATCCGCGACATATTGTGTCGCCAGCTTCTCCCCCTCAGTGCCTGTGAGCCGGCCCTCCAGCTCATCGCTGGCCAGATAGGTCACATGTTGCTTCATATCGGATGCGGTGATCTCTGCCGTGGTGATTGCAAAGTCTGGCGGGGTGACGGACTTCTCCATTTCCGTTTTCAGTCTTCCGTTTTCCGCCAAGCCAAGTGCGTTGCGTGCAGCAGAGTCATTCCACTCCGCCATGAAGATTTGCGATTTGCCGTCCGCCGTCCGCCCGCTGGTCCAGGCCAGTGTTCTCCCATCAGGCGAAAACGCGGGCAGGCCATCGAACCCGTCCGTGTGTGTCACCCGCACGGGATCACGCTTCCCTTCGGCATCCACGATGTAGAGCTCGAAATTTTGAAAGCCCTGTGTGTTGTTCGTGAAAATGAGGTA
>JANNQW010000404.1:0-12764 GCA_031400955.1 Verrucomicrobiota bacterium | reverse complement strand
CCCTCGTTATCTCTATCATTTGATGATGTGTTACTACTGCCGGGCAAAAGCTCAGTGCTGCCGGCGGAAGTTTGCTTGAACGCGCGGTTGACCCCGCTTCTCGGTCTCAATATTCCCGTGCTGTCCTCGGCCATGGACACCGTCACGGAAAGCAATCTCGCCATCGCCTTGGCGCGCGAAGGCGGCATGGGCGTCATCCACCGCGCCTGTCCCATCGACTACCAAGTCGAGCAGGTGGCGCGCGTGAAGCGCTCCGAGAACACCATGATCCTCGACCCGCAGACGGTGCATCCGGAAACCTCACTGCGCGACGTGACACTGCGCATGCGCGAACGCGGAGTCAGCGGGTTCCCGGTGGTGGACAAAAACGGCATTCTGGTCGGCATGGTCACCAGTCGCGACATGTGGTATGTCGAGGACGAGAACACGCCGGTGAAGGAAGTCATGACGCCGCGCGAACGGCTCGCCACCGGGACGCCGCATACCACGACCGAGGAGGCGCTCAAGGTGCTTTTCATCAACCGCATTGAAAAACTGCCCTTGGTAGACTTTGCTGGAAAACTTGCCGGCCTAATTACGAAGCAGGATATCGAGAAGATGCGCACTTTCACCAATGCCGCGAAGGATGACCACGGCCGACTGCTCGTGGGTGCTGCAGTCGGCGTGAGCGAAGACTGCATAGATCGTGCGCTGGCCATGCAGGCCGCAGGTGCGGACGCGGTTTTCATCGATGCCGCGACCGGCCACACCTCGCGCGTGATTGAAGTTATAGCGAAACTTCGCGAAAAACTGGGCGATCGCACGCCCATCGTCGCCGGCAACGTGGTGACCAAGGACGGCGCCAGGGATTTATGTGATGCCGGCGCCTCTGCGATCAAGGTTGGTGTCGGTCCCGGTTCCATCTGCACCACGCGCGTCATCTCGGGCGTCGGCATGCCGCAGTTCAGCGCTATTCAGGAAGTGGCGGAAGTCTGCCGCGCGCGTGGTGTCGCCGTCATCTCTGACGGTGGCATTCGCTATTCGGGCGACATCGCCAAGGCCATCGCCGCAGGTGCGGACTGTGTCATGATCGGCTCCATACTTGCCGGCACATCGGAAAGCCCCGGTGCGATGGTGAAATGGCAGGGGCGCACCTTCAAAGAATACCGCGGCATGGGCAGCCTCAAAGCCATGCGCAAGGGCGCGGGCGACCGCTACGGCCAGAACTCTTCCGGCAAACTGGTGCCCGAGGGCGTCGAAGCCCGCGTGCCTTACAAGGGTCCGCTCGGTGAAGTGGTCTTCCAGCTTATGGGTGGCCTGCGCAGCGGCATGGGCTATGTCGGCGCGGGCAACCTTGATGAATTGCGTCTGAAGGCGCGCTTCGTCCAGATAACCGCCAGCGGATTGAAGGAGAGCCATCCGCACGACATCGTGATCACCGAGGAACCGGTCAACTACGAAGTGGGCTGAAGCATTTAAGAAATAGGGTAGCCAATCGTAGTGACGGCAGGATGACGTCACTACAACCACTTCACGCGATATGCCCCTGATCGCCCCCGCCCATCGGGTCAATATCGACGTTATCGACATCCATTTGCCGCACGCGTTTCCGATCACGTGCCGCCTCAACGGACGTGCGGAGCATTTCGCGCACGCCCTCGACATCCCGGATCGCTGGTATGATCACATTGGGCGTCATGGTGTCTGAGGTCAGCAGTTCGAGATTTCCGAGGCCAAACATCCGAAGCAGGATGGGCTGTTTCACGCAGTAATCGCGCACGCGGTAGAGTTCCAAATTGTCCTGATGCCGGGTGATGATGCCACGAGTGACCAGCAGACGCTCATTGGTCAAAGTGAAGACGGTGGTCTTGGTCAGCCACCAGCGCCAGAGCCACATGAGCGCCGGGATGGCCAGAAACGGCAGAGACCAGGGCATCATGAAAGTCAGCACCACGACCCCGATGGCCAGCAAGACGCAAAGCGCATAAAACCAAAAGTGAATCCAATGGGAACTGTTTCCCTGCCAGAGTTTCATTTCGGAGGATGAGGGTGGAACGGGATCGGTGGGTTCAGTCATGGCAGTAATGAATTGTTGCACGCTAATTCAGACCGGACAGAACGCAAAGCAGGTTCTCGAAATTACGCATCCTCCCCGTGTGTCCTCACCGATCTCGTGATCACGATTAAAATACTGGCTTCAAATACCCCAACCAGGCCGCGACACCGCCGAGCGCGAGTGCAATGAACACCGCTGTCGTGGCTGGCAGCAACTTGCGTTTCACAAAGACTGGCAGCACCGCTGCGATCATCCAGATTGCGAGCTTGAGCCAGACCCAGACCGGCATCGATTTCATGATATCTAACTTTGCCAGCAGCCCGAAGCCCGTCACGATCAACAGGAGTAAAGCAACCCCGCGAAGGATGGCTCCGAACTTGCGGGTTGCTCCATGATCAGCTGAGGCCAGCGCGGCACCCGTTCCAGCGAACAACGCCATGACGGCGATGAGATGAATGATGTGATAAAATGGCAAAGACATGCCGATTCCTAGACGTGATAGCCTACTCGCGCAAGCCGCCTTGTTAACTCATACGACATGAATCGGGTGCAATACTGGCCTGATCTATTTCCATTCAGAAAGCGGCTTGTGCGCTGGCGGCGGAAGCGGGGCGGGCCAGTGATCGCCGACGGGCGCGAGGAGGACTTCAAGACTGGCATCGGTGGTCTCTGGCGTGAATGCGGCCACGAGCGCCGTGACACCGTCATTTTGATTTTCTGCGGTCGTGGGTGGCGTGGCGGATGAAATGGAAAATTTCGCTTTGGGTGGCGAGAGAATATCGACCCTCAGGGTGCGACCGGCCTGCTTGATGGTAGCAACTCGCGCATTCGTGGAGAGATTGACTTTTGCGCTGGTGAACATGCGCCACTCGAGTGAAGTGCCGGGCTTGAGGCCGGTCACTTCGTCTTGCACCAGCACGCGTGCGCGATCCAGTAGGGCGACTCCGCGCAGGATATATTTTGCAGCACCGGGATAAGCGTCCGTGAGATCGGCCACGGCATGGGCGCGCGCAGGCGTGCTGGCGAATGTGACGATGGGTGCGACAGCTTCCGAATTTTGCAGTGCGTTTCCCAAGGTAAGAGTGTTGTGGCTGCGATTGTTGAGCCGGTAATAAGTCCAGCGCTTTGCGCCGAAGTAGGCAGGCAGGTTGTAATTGTCGGGGCCAAGATCTTGCGCCCAGCGAACACCATCGGCGTCGAGCACAAAGGAGCCAAGATCAAGATGAGCGTGGTTCACGTCGTTGCCGCCGGCTTTAAAGCCGAAGAATAGCGCCTGTGGATCGTGCCAGGCACTGCGGAAAATCGCGAGTTCCGCCGGGCCGCGAAAACGCGCGTCGAGCGGCGCATCAGCGATATCCGCGCGTGGTGCGACGGGAAACCACACTGCGTGCAAGGCGAACATGCGGTCGCTCTTGAAGCTGCGATTATCTTTTGCCAGTGATGCAGCGAGCAGCGCGCGGCAATGCGCCAGTGCCGTCGGGTGCTTGAACCGTGAGGCCAGCCATGAGTGTTCCGCGTGGGCGCCGATGCGGGCATGGCCGTCGGCGTAGTTGAAGGATTGTCCCGTTGGACTCTCCACGTGGAGTCGGTAGAGCGTGGTGCGGTCGAATGAGGCTGCCTTGCTCAAACCGAAGTCGGTGCCGAGCGCGCTTTCGAGTTCCGCGATGGCGATCACGTTGTAACCGGTGCCATAGACCCAGTAGCCTGGCCCTTCGGGATAAGCGCCGTCGGGCGCATAGGCCGCCATCGCGAGCGGGAGTGACTTGCGCACACCTGCGACAACCAGACGCGCGAGCGCGGGCTCTTCATCAGCCAGTGCGAGCGCAGTTGCGAGCAGACCGCCGTTGCAGACCTGGTTCCAATTGTGATTTGATTTCACGAACCACATTCGTTTGTCCGTCGGGCCACCTTCGGCATAGGCCGCAGCAGCAAACGAGAGACCGTGCTTGAGCATCGCAGCCTTGAGTGTGACGCGCTCATCCGGCGTGAATTGGGCGTAAAGCCAATCATAGCCGATTGCGAACGCGAAGCTCATCTCGGCAATATCGAGAAAATGCGAAGGATTCCAGTCTGTAAACGCAGCAGCGGCAAACAATTCAGTTTTTGCACGCATGAAAAATCGCTGGTCGCCCGTGAGCCGAAACGCCATCGCACAAGTCAACACCCGCGCTATGCAGGTGCGTGACTTGTCAAGAAGCCTCGGACCGATGAGGATGCGCTGGATAGGAAGCGTATGGAGTTCAGCCTCTGCAAGCGCGATGATGCGTGCGTGCAACTGCGCGCGGAGCGGGTCGGTTTTCGCAGCGGCGACGGCGTTGGCGAGGTCGGAGTCTGTGAACAGCAGGCGGGGGTGGCTGGGGCGAAGGTTGGCCAGCACGTCGGCGGCGTGAACGTCGACCAGATTGAGCGTGGCGATAAGGGTAATGAGAAAGCGCATGCCGAGAGTTGAGATGGAAAATACGACGCCAGCTGATTGTTATTTACAGAGAATTTCCACAGGCTGGCTTATTATCCCAACAGCGCAGCCTTGAATGGGCGACGCGCGCTTGCGACATCATATGCCCATCAGTAAAAAAACTGGATGAGATAAAGTTCTCAAAAGCATGCCTATTATTGATTGTGTTGTCGCGCTCCGGAATGAGCGTCGGTTCGTAATCCATTCAGGATATATTTTTCATTTAGAACTGCCAATATATTTACATGCGTGCAATCAAATCCACCTACCTTGAAATGAGTGACTGAATGGCAGGCAGGACGCCCACTGCAAGATCAGACTGACAACCTGATATCTCGTTGTCAGCGATCTAACTTTCCGCTTTTGCTAAACCACTTGTCACGCTCGCGGCGGAGTGCTTCCAATCTGGCGTCACCAGCCAGACTGGCATGAGCGGACGTGGGAACGAACGAGGGAAGCGCGTCCTTGGCCAAGGTTAATTTTGGATTTTTTTCTGCGTCTTTGGAAAAGTGATTATTGTTGCCGTAGCGTTTCCATGGACCGTCCGGAACATCCGCGAGCTCGACAAAACGCCAGTCGATCTTTTCCCCGCTGCTGAAGTTGAGAAAATCACGAACTGCCGGAGCCATATCAAGAGCGGCTCCGGCATTCTTCGAATTTTTCGGCCTGGCATTGCCGAAAACATAACTGGCATCCGTGGTGACAAAAGGGCCGCAATCACTCCACTGAGCGTAGCAGGTGCGTGGACCGTAACGGATTGCGATCCAGCGATTATGACAGACAGATTTGCCAGGCGCGCGGTAAGTTTTATTGAACCACGGGATGATCTTCGCGGCTTCGTCCTTGGTTTTCATCTGGTCAAGACAGTCGTTGTAAGGGAGGGCGACGTAGAAAGGATTCTGGCCGGGAACGAACTTGGCGGGGCGGAAGTCGGCAGCGCGACGATTGGGATCGGGATCATCGAAACCACCGAAGCTGGTGAGCCAGGAGCGATCCCAAGAGCTCGCGGCGTTGGAGGGACTGTTGCCACTGGCGGGCTCCCCAACCCAGAACACGGTGGCCACGATATTGGTCTTCCACGTTTGACGGGTGAGCGGCTGGGTCTCGCTTGAAACCATGCTGCTAGCCTGGGCAATCGGCTGAGCGCAAAGAACCGGGGCCATAAACGACAGCAACCACAGACAACGGATCGTCTGCGTCCAATGGGACTGGTGCTTGCTCATTCGAAGACGTTTGCGGAGTTTCCCCTTTAACAACGCGGGTGAATGGTTAGGCAGCATGAGTGGCTGGCCGTTCAAATCTCGTTTTCTTAAGATTTTCCCAACCATGAAGTGGATCAGAGATGAACCACCATTTTTAAGCACTCATGCTTGTCGAACAACCTTAAAACACCCCAGCCGCCTTCCTCCCCACCCAGAACACTCCCAGCAAAAGAACAAGGAACCCAGCCCAGAGCGGATGCGCCCAGAGCTGCACCCGGCGCTCCTGCGGCTCCGGTTCCGGCAAGGCGGCGATGGCAGCCGCCACTGCATCGGGGTCGGCTGATTCCATCAACTTGCCACGTGTGATCTGCGCGATCTCACGCAACACATCCAAGCGCGCGGGCTGGCCGAGTTTTTCCTTGCTGGTGCCTTGAACGGAAATCGTGGCTGCGAGATTGGTCCCGCTCTCTGCGCAGGTTAGCAGCACTTTGTAATCGCCGGGTTCCTTGGGTGTGAAAACGCCGTTGAACAAGCCCCACGCCTCTTCGCCTCCAGGCATGAGGCGGACGCTGGAGGTCTTTCCAGATGGCGCGGCCAGTTGCGCCACCACCACGCCATCGCGCAAGGGTTCGCCATTCAGACTCATCACATTCGCATTCAAAGTGATCGCATCGCCCGTGCGCGGTCTGTCGGGCGAGAAAAAGAGGCGCATTTTTTCACCACTGGCCATGTTCCGCTGATACGCCATCCAGCGCACCACCTGACCCCAGAAGCGATAGTGATATTTATCTTCCAAGCCACGACGCCAACGCCAGGCCCCGTCCGTGCCCATAAAGAGAATCTTGCCGGCACCGTAGGTCTTGGTCACGATCAAAGGCACGCGACCATAGCGATTCGTCTCCGTGCCGTGTGTGGCGAGAATCTCCGAGCCGGCCTTGGCTCGCAACGCAGGCGCATACCACTGAAAGCCGGGGAGCGTGCTCCAGACGCGCGCACTGGCATCATCAGTGTCCTCCAATTTTGTGAGCAAACTGCGGGTGCCGGCTTCGGTAAGCACAAACTTGCCCGGTGTTGAACTGCCCCAGCCTCGTGGCTGCGCCTCGTCCCATACAATTGGAAACAGATCCGCCAGCGGAGTTTGCAAGAGTGAAGCCTCATAGCCGCGGAGCCCTGGCAAAAATACCAGGCCAGCCGCCTGATCGCGCACCAGTTTCTGCAAGGCGATGCATTGCTCAGCGGTGAGCTGGCCTTTGTCCGTGCCGACATCCCCGAGAAACACGACGTCGTATTTCGTGAGCTCTTCGTCCTTGGGGAACGCCTTGAGATAACCCCGGCCCGCGCCCATCTCGTCCAGATTGGGATGGAATAATAAGCAGTTCACGTTCACGCCAGGATCACGCTCCAGCGCGTTGCGAAGATAGCGATACTCCCAGCGCGGGAAAGTTTCGATGACCAGAACCTTGAGTTCCTCTTTTCGGATCACGAGCGGAGTTTCAATGGAATTATTCTCCAGAAAAATTTCCGCATCCGTCTTCGGCACCTTCAGGGTGAGCCTCACTTCACCGGCCTTTTCGGGCTTCCAGACGATCACGTCCTGCAAACGGCTCATCGCGGTAATGGTGATGTCCTTGGTAACAATTTCACCACTCGAGGTTTTCATTTCGATCGTTACAGGCTCGTCGCGCGGCAGTGAACTCTCGATCGTGAAAGGGATGCGTAGCGGCTTGCCCGCGATGGCAAAGGTCGGCACTTCGAAACTGACAAGTTCCACGTCAGGCAGTTTTGACTCCGCGCCGACGGACACCGCAAAGACCGGTGTCTCTCGCATCCGCAGGCGTGTCGCGGCGTTAGACGGCGCTTCGCCGCTGTTCCACGAACCGTCACTGGCCAGCACCACCGCGGCCAGACGCGGATATTTCTCCATCGCCTGAGACAATGCACCATTGATGTCCGTGGCATCCTGCGGTGGTTCTTCGGCGGACGAAAAAGGCTCGATCACCACATCCATGCGCTGACGGAGTTTATCCCAGGCAGTGACGTCGGTCAGTGCTTTCACGATCTCCGCACGTGACTTCGGATCGGCCTTCGGCGCATTCGGATCAAGCACATCTCGCGTGTCCATACTGCGAGAATGGTCCCAGAGAACCGCAAGCACCGGCTTCGTGTCCGGCTTGAAAACTTCGCGCCACTCCGGCTGATTGAGAGTAATCGCGATGCAGACTGCAATCACCACCCGCAGCAGTTCCAGCCAGCCGGTCACCGCACGGAAGCCGCTGCGACGCCACGCCATGACCGCCAGCGTCGCAACCGCGAGCACGAACACCACGCTCACGACCAGCGAAACTGGTGTGTGCGTAAAAACGAGGGACTGGCTTGAGGACTTCATGCGGAGGTGATGGACGCGAATGCAGAAGAATTCTCAACGGGCGCAGCTTCGCGTTTCTGCGGCATGCAGAGCAGCGACTCGCCCACGATGAAAATCGCCATCGCGATTAGAAATGTCCGCCACACTTCGCTGGTGAGGCTGCGGTTGCTTTCCAGTGTGTCCTCGACGCGTTCGTAGTCGATCCCTTTGAACAAGCCATCGAGCGTGGTTGAAGTAAGCACCTGCGGACTGTCCTCGGACGGCGGCCGGTTCAGCGCGACGAGTTTCTCGCCCGATTCCATCACCCCAGCACGCAGGTTTAGTGCTGTTGCAGACGGCACCACGGCATCCTTCGCCGAAGTTACAGGACGCCACTTTGCGGAGTCTTCGCCGAGCACACCCAGCGCGCAGTAGCGCATCTGGGCCTTGCCCAGTCCGCGCGCACCGTCGTTCAACGCGCGGTGAACCATGGCGAACATCACCACGCCGTCGCGCGCCAAACTTGAAGCGGACGAACCCGGAAGCGTGCCGAGGAAATACGCCCCGCCGCCGCGCTCGACGGTGGAGCGCATGAGCAGTGATTGATTCGCACCCACTCTCGCCAGTGGAACTCCTTCGCCGGTGATCTCGCGATATCTGAGCACTTCGAGTTCGCCGACCGGGAGGGACGCGCCGTCGCGCGTGTTGGCCAGCAGACCCGCATCATTGCGCCACCATTCCACATTCTTCGGCTTATCACCGCCGCGCTGCCAGCCGCCCCAGCGCAGACCGAACAACTGCGCATCATCAGAAATCTCCGACGGAAGAAAGACGACGCTGCGCCCTGCGGCGACGTGATTCTGCAACTGCGTCGCGGCAATGTTATCCGGCTTCGGCAGCGGTGCCTGCCATACGATCAGCGCCACGTCATCCCACGGAATTTCTGCGGCATGGGAAACCGCGAGCACCGTGGCCGCATACTTGCGTGTAGAATCCGCCGCCGCAGACAATGCAGCCTTGAGCGGCTCCGCTACCGTTTCATCATCGGACACGATCACACTGCGCAGCACCGCCGGTTCATCGAAGACGAAGTGACTGGTGTTGTCCGCGGCATAGGAATCAGCAGGGACTTGGATGCGGCCCCAGCCACGCTTGGTGGACTTATCGATCGGCACCGCCTGCGCCTGAACAAGCAACTGATTTTCTTTCAGTTCCACTTTCAGCACACTGCTGACTCCGTTCACCACCACTCGTAAAGGAACTTCCACCGGCTGCGGCGACGGATCGCCCTGGCGCACCACGCGAATATCGAGCAGCAGTTCCGCTTTGTCGGCAGTCTCGCGCCGCACGACGCGCTCGACCGTCACACCGAGATTGTCCTTTGCCGGCTGCGGATAACACAGCAGGCGGAAGCGCACCCCTTGCAGACTCATGAATGCACCGCGCAAAGCTTCCCAGCGGCCGCCGTTCGCGTCCCAATCGCCAGCCTGCATGTCGCTCAACAGCCAGACATCTGTGCGCCCCGTTTTATTTCGCGTGATGTAATCCAGCGCGCCTTGCAACATGGCGGGAACATCCGCCGTGGTGTCGGTAGCCTCTGTCTGCGGCAGATCCACCAACGCATCTGCCCGCTCCAGCGACAGCGGCTTGAGATCAGCACTGTCGAGCAGCACCAGCCGCGAGCGCGTGCCGACGGTGTCCTTGATAGCCTTCGCGAGATTGCGCAATCCGGTCGTGCGTTTACTGACATTCGTGAGCACGTTCTGCTGTTCCATGCTAGCGGAACGATCCACAAGAATCATCACCGTATCAGGCGCGCCACCCGTGAGGCCGAGCCATCCGCCCGAAAGCGGCCGACTGATGACAAAGATAAGCGCCAGCAAGGCCAGCACTCGAAATGCAAGAATCAGAAGCTGACGCAATCGCGAGAAACCTTTATTCATACGCTGCGCCGCAAGCAGGAACATCATCGCCGCCCATTTCACTGTGCGTCGGCGATGCAGATGAATCAGATGGATGATCACTGGCAGCGCGATCAGCGGCAAACCCCAGAGTAAGAGTGGCTGAAGGAAACTCATCGCAATCATCTCCCTCCCTTCTTCGGTGTTCGGCCCAACAAAAAGCGCGCCAGCACGTCGTCGTATTTCTCCTGCAACTTAATGCGATGATAATCCACGCTTGTCGCGTGAATGACCTCATCCAGTTCCGCGAGATAAAGCCGCACTGCCTCGCGGTATTGCTTCCCGATGAGCGATGGATCAGCCAGCATCGGCTCGCCGCCCTCCATGTCCACAAAGCGCGCTGGGCGGTCAAAATCGAAATCGAGTTCGCGCTGATCGACCAAGTGAAACACCGCCACGTCATGCTTGCGGAAACGGAGATGCTGCAAGGCAGGCTTCAATTCCGACGGCGGCACGAACAAATCGGAGATTAAAATCACCAGCGCACGCTGCGAAATTTTTTCCGCAGCCTCATGAATGGACTCAAGCAATGTTGTCTTCCCGGCCGGCTTCATTTGTGCAATCTGATCCAGCACCAGCCTCAGATGCGATGCGCCGCGACGCGTTGGGATTTCCATCTTGGTTTCGCCCACGCTCCAAAAACCGGCGGCATCGCCCTGCTGCGCGGCAAGATAAGCCAGCGTGCCGCCCAGTTGACGTGCGTAGTCCAGACGTGTCGCGCCATCATCGCCATAGCCCATGGAACCACTGGCATCGATCAGCAGGCAAAGGCGGAGATTAGTGTCAGCCTCGAACTCTTTGATATAGAAGCGATCCGAGCGGCCCCACATGCGCCAGTCGAGGCGGCGAGTGTCGTCACCGGGAACGTATTTGCGATACTGCGCGAATTCGAGCGACGATCCGCGCACCGGGCTGCGGTGCTTGCCGGAGATATTTCCGATCATGGCCTGCCGCGCATGCAACTGCAACGCCAGCAACCGCGAGAGCACGTCGGGATCAAGAAAGTCGCGTTGAGTCATGAATGAAGATGAATGGCCGAAAAAAACGAAAAAATGCGAAAGAAGATGGAATCTGAATCAATCAGAATTTTTTTGTCTCCTTTTGTATTTTCCGGCCATTGCTAGTCCTCCTTGCTCAGTTCATCGACCAGACGTTTCACCACTTCGCGGCTGGTGATGCCCTGTGACTCCGCAGTGAATGTGGTCATCACGCGATGGCGCAGCACAGGATCAGCGATCTCGATAACGTCCTCGCGACGCACCATATAGCTGCCCTGAAGCGCAGCGCGAGCCTTGGCGCCGAGGATGAGATACTGCACGGCGCGCGGGCCCGCACCCCAGCCAACGAGAGGCTTGAGCCAGGCTGGCGCATCCGCTGTGCTGGATCGCGTGCGGCGCACGAGATCGGCGGCAAATTCATAAATATGATCCGGCACCGGCACCCGACGCACGAGTTCCTGATAGGCCTGCACTTTGGCACCATCGAGAATGTGTTCCAATTTCGGCAGCGCGGCACCGGTGGTCGAGCGCGCGATAGCGATCTCTTCGGCTCGATCGGGATAATCCACGCCGATCATGAACATGAAGCGGTCCAACTGCGCTTCCGGCAGCGGATAGGTGCCTTCCTGTTCGATAGGATTCTGCGTGGCCAGCACAAAGAACGGCGGTTCCAGCGTGTAGGTGCGGCCAGCTACGGTGACCCGGTGCTCCTGCATTGCCTCCAACATCGCGGCCTGCGTCTTGGCGGGCGCACGGTTGATTTCATCGGCCAACACGATATTGGCGAACACAGGTCCCTTGGCAAATTCGAACGCACGCTTGCCGCCTGGCAGTTCCTGCAAAATGTCCGTGCCCGTGATGTCCATCGGCATCAAGTCCGGTGTAAACTGAATGCGGCTGAAGGTAAGCGACATGGTCTCAGCGAGACGGCTGATGAGCAGCGTTTTCGCCAGACCGGGCACACCCATGAGCAGGGCATGACCGCGCGCGAAGAGGCAGATGGCGAGCTGCTCGACGACCCTGTCCTGACCGACGATGATTTTTTTCAGTTCGACTCGGAGTCGTTCGTAGGTTTTGCGAAGTTCGTCGATGGCGGCGACATCGTCGTTGAGCAGGGCGGGCGAGGAGGTTTTGGAATCAGGCATCGTGGGAAAAGTGATGGCGCATGAATTGCAGAATAGCAAACGGTGAGACAATTCAATATCGCAAATGTCCGGAACCCGGGCTCACCCCATGTTCCATACGGGTCAGCTGTCATCCCACCAGCTTGTCGAATGCAAAAAATCAGCCCTTGATGGAGTGAAGATTGATTTCTTGTCGGCGACCCAGCATGGTGTTTAAATATTCTTCAATTTTATTATGGCCCAAGTAGTTTTTTCTAGTAATTTATTTTCTTCGCCTACCCCGTTGGTGGTCGGGGTGCTTGCTTCCGGCCCGACTCTGCGGACCTTTTCTCAATCCAACACTCAAAGCACCGAGTGTGATTTTTGTGAATTGCGCCTTGACATGATCGACCTGTCCGAGGCTGAAATCCGTGCGCTGGTCGCACAAATCACCCTGCCACTCATCCTGACAGCAAGGCACCCCGATGAAGGCGGATTGGGAAGTCTCGACGTCGTGCGTCGCGCTGCGTTAATCGAGGCCCATCTGGATCGCGCAACTTTGATCGACATTGAATTGCGCAGCGCTTTGGACATGCAGCCGCTGATCCGCAAGGCTCAGTCGCGCCGGATCGGCGTCATCGGTTCCTTTCACGATTTCAACGGCAC
>JANNQW010000403.1:0-1838 GCA_031400955.1 Verrucomicrobiota bacterium | reverse complement strand
CGCTGCCATCTCCGCCAGCGAGATCGCCAACATGGCAGGTACTATACCCTGGCACGTTTTCACGGGCATCTCCGCACGGGTGGAACGGACAGCGAGTGGCACAGGCTTGTAAGCCTGTGGGTAATCCGGCCATTCTGCCGGATTAAACTGATCAAAGAGTGCCCCGGCAGAATGCCCGGGCTACACACAGGCAGCAAGCCTGTGCCACGATCACGCCACGAACTTGATGCTGCCCACCTGGCCGCGGGCCATGGCATCGTGCTGCTCGTTGGTGCAGGCGGAATCGATTGGCGCATCTGGCTGGGCGTCACTTCCTTCGAGCAGGCGATTGGTCACCAAGTAGTGCTCCACTTCCTCGCCGCTGATGTCCGGAATCATCACTCCATTGATCTCCACGCAGGGGCTGAGCGGCTGGCCGCTTTTCTGTTCCATCTCCCAGCGGAATGCGGGATTGGCGATGATATCCTTTTCCTCGAAAGGCAGGTCGTATTTGCGCATGATCGCACGCACGCCTTCGCTCCAGCCGCAGTGGGTTTTGAGATAGGCGGTGATTTTTGGCTTTTCCATGTGGGTCGGGATGTTTGATTTTAAGAATGAAGATACGCCTGCAGATTAAGAGTGGACGAAGGGAATGCAACTTATGCGATGAGATGGTTGCTTTAAAATAGAGCCTTTTTGCCCGGATACACTCCGAGCCATTGCTCCCAGCAGTCGCGATATTGCTGCATCGGGTATCGCAGCGGTGACGTTTCATATATCCACTCGCATGGTGCATAGATGATCTGAACTGTTACAGGCGGTTGTCCTAGTTTTGACTCGCTTGTCAAAATATACACGGGGGGCAGACTTCCAATATAGAAAACCACGATGAGCACGGAAACAATGATGCCGGTTCGGCAAGAATTCATGCGTGAATTCTAGCACATTCAGAAGACTTGCGGAATTAGCAGCTTCAGACATCTTTCATCATGCCGACGCTGCAAGATCTAGAACCGCAAGCCTTGGCACTGACTCAGCACGAGCGGGCTGATCTCGCTGCATCGTTGCTGTCTTCTCTGCCGCCGATCCTTAATGATGAAGACGGTGGCGTGGCCGAAGCACTTCGGCGCGAGGCAGAGTTGGACGCCGATCCTTCGATGGCACTCAGCTTGGAAGATTTTGAGCGGGGCATCTCGGCGATGCGCAGCCAATGATCCTCCGGTTTCACACGCTCGTTCAACACGATGTTATGAAATCATGGGCTATTTTATATGGCCACAAACGCACCAATCTTAAGCACCACCATGAAACCGTTCGATCTTGCCATTGTAATCGTATTCATCGTTTTCCATGCGTTCCACGCTACAGGATTGGCAGCAGACGGGGCGACCTCATCCACCGCGCAAATTGAAGCGCTGATCAACGAAATCCAGACGCTCAAAGACGCTTCCTTCGTCCGCAATGGCTCCACTTACGACGCCAAGACCGCTGCCAAGTTTCTTCGGGGCAAATGGGATTCACACAAAAGTGAAATCGTCACCGCTGCTGACTTCATCGAAAAAGCCGCCAGTGTCTCTTCGACGACCGGAAAGCCCTACATCATTCGTTTCAACGATGGCCGGGAAATAAAATGCGGTGATTTCTTGAAGGAAAAACTGGAGAAGCTCAGGGCCGTCAGCGCCAAGCAGCCCTGAAGTCTCTAAGTTTTTTGCTTCCGACGCGTCAAGCTCTGCTCTTGACCGCGCTCGCCCACAGGTCTACGTCTCGCGTCTTTATCATGCCTGAGCGCCAGCACACGTTAGCCAAGCCCGCCTCCCTGGAGGGAACCTCCCTGCATACAGGAGAAAAAGTCACACTCA
>JANNQW010000402.1:0-2974 GCA_031400955.1 Verrucomicrobiota bacterium | reverse complement strand
TCCTGGCCGATATAGAGGTGGAGGAAGCCCCCCATCTTGCCCGCGTTGTAATACTTCAGTGATATCTGCTCGAAGCGCCGGATGCGACATAGATCGCGGTAGAGCGCACGTTTTTTCTCCACAGACAACGAACTGTTGACGGCGGAGTTCGCATGCGTGGCGGGCTTGCTGGTGATGGGTGCAGACATGCTTGATATTGGGTGCCGACGCTAGCCTGCAACGCTCATTTACGCAAGCGGCGAGAGTGCGGGATGCAATGATTTTGTTTAGTGCTTATATGGAGTAATGAAATCGAGTGGCGTGCAGCATCGGAGGCGAGATGTTCCACATGGAACATCTCGCGATCGAATCATTCCTGTGCTAGGGTTGCCGTCCTTTCGCGCTGATGTCCTCCGCCTTTGTCTATCCGCAAACTTATGACGTGCTCGTCTGTGGTGCCGGTCATGCCGGCGTGGAGGCCGCGATGGCGGCTTCCCGACTCGGTTGCCGGACCGCGATGTTGACCCAGAATCTGGACACCATCACCCAGATGTCCTGCAACCCGGCCATCGGGGGTCTGGCCAAGGGGCATCTGGTTCGCGAAATTGATGCCCTGGGTGGATTCATGGGGTTGAACACCGATGCCACAGGCATTCAGTTTCGCATGCTTAACGCCGCCAAGGGGCCTAGTGTTCAAGCGCCGCGCGCCCAGTGCGACAAGAAAGCATATCAGTTCCGCATGAAATGGCTGGTTGAAAACCAGCCCAATCTTGACCTGCACCAGGGCAATGCGGCTGAAATTCTCGTGGATGGCGACCGAGTCAAGGGTGTGCGCACCAGCCTTGGTGTTATCTATCAGGCGCGGACGGTCATCATCAGTTCTGGGACATTTATGCGCGGGATGCTCCATGTCGGGCTGCAAAATCAGGCGGGTGGTCGGATGGGGGACACGAGTTCGACTCTGAGCGACAGCCTGCGCACTTTGGGTTTTGAAGTGGCCCGGTTTAAGACGGGGACGCCGTGTCGGCTTAACGGTCGGAGCATTGACTTTACCCAATGCGAGTCCCAGCCTGGTGATGATCCACCCCCGCGTTTTAGTTATCTGAGCGGAGTTTTGCCGGACGATGAGCAACTCTTTACACTGAACCGCTGGGAGCGTAAAAAGTTCCACGTGGAACAATTGCCCTGCTGGGTCACCCACACGACGCCCCGGACTCACGAGATCATCCGGGCGAATTTGGACAAATCGCCTATGTATTGCGGCGTGATCGAGGGCGTGGGGCCGCGCTATTGCCCTTCTATAGAGGACAAGGTGGTCAGATTCGCTGAGAAAGATCGCCACCAAATATTCTTGGAGCCAGAGGGCTGCCACACGAATGAGTATTATGTGAATGGAGTCTCCACCAGCCTTCCTTTTGAAGTCCAGCTCGCATTCATCCGCAGCATTCCGGGCTTGGAGGGTGCCGAGATCGTCCGCCCCGGTTACGCCGTGGAATATGATTACTGCCCGCCGACTCAACTCAGTCCGACCTTGGAAACCAAACGTCTCTCCGGCCTCTACTTTGCCGGTCAGATCAACGGCACCTCTGGCTACGAGGAAGCTGCGGGGCAGGGGTTGATCGCCGGCACCAATGCGGCTCTCAAGGTCAGGGGCGAGCCAGCCTTCATCTTGAAACGGAACGAAGCCTATTTAGGAGTGCTCATTGATGACCTCGTCACGAAGGGTGTGACCGAGCCATATAGGCTCTTCACCAGTCGGGCTGAATATCGGCTGCTTTTGCGCCAGGACAACTGCGATCTAAGGCTCACGGAAAAAGCAGCGGTCAGCGGGTTGGTCGATGATTTTCGATTGCAACACACCCGCGCGAAAGCCGCTGCACTCGTCGAACTGAAATCGTTCATCGCCTCTGCCAATCAAGACGGTGTCAAGATTCAGCAATGGCTCAAGCGTCCGGAGAACACCTGGAGCACTTTGCCTGAGGAGCTGCGCGGGAAGTTCGCTGACGTAATCTGGAGCATCGCTGAAGTGGATATCAAATACGCCGGGTACATCACCCGGCAGGAGGATCAGATTGCCCGCGTTGCCAAAATGGAGGATTCTTTGCTCCCCTCATGGCTGGACTATTCGGTGATTCGCGGCATGAAAGCCGAAGCCCGGGCCAAACTGGCGCTCATACAGCCAAGCACCTTCGGTCAAGCAGCGCGGATTCAGGGCGTGACTCCAGCCGATCTGGCCGTGCTGGCGGTCTGGGTTAAATCAGGCACCACCGATTCAGAACCCAGCAAAACCGATTAGATTTACTAATCTGAAATCTCTTTCCGATTAGATAATCTTATTCCACGGGATTCCGGTGCTCGTTCCTCACGCACCCCGCGCATCACTTTGAAGCTGCCGCTTTGAATCACGATCTCTGAGGTGGCGAGCGTCGCCTGCAAGTCCTTCTCATAAGGCAAATGCCGGTTGGCCACGAGCCACAACTCTCCGCCCGGTTTCAAGGCATTAGCCGCCGCCTCGATAAACCTCAGGCCCAGCATCGGTTCTGGCCTCCGCCCTTCGTGGAACGGTGCGTTCATGATCACGAAGTCAAACTTGCCGGACCCCACACCCGCAGTGACATCGTCCCAGTGATAGCGCACTTTCGCGCCAGGGGCAGCCGCAGCCAGATTCTTTTTGGCGCATTCCAGGGCGATCCGATCCGCTTCAAAAACATCGAGTGTCCTGATCGCTGGAAATTTTCGCAACATGAAGTCCGAGAGAAAACCCCAGCCAGCACCAAGATCGGCCACCGCACCCTGAACCCGATCCGGCAGTTGCTCCGTGAGCAAGCGGGAACCATCATCGACCTCGTCCCAACTGAAAAGTCCCGCCCGCGACCAGAAGCGACCCTCCACAATTTTTGACATCTCGCCAAAAGAGCGCCATTCCGCCATCAAGTCGGGCTTCAAATGCGCGGTCTTCTGGGCCCATACCACCCGGCAGTGGCTCTTAGAAAAG
>JANNQW010000401.1:0-21589 GCA_031400955.1 Verrucomicrobiota bacterium | reverse complement strand
TATTCCGGAAAGACCACCACATCCGCGCCGTCATCCCAGCTCTGCACCACGCGCGATGTCACTTCCTCAGCATAGGCTTCCGGTGAAGCCGCAGCGACTCCCACATCAAAAGTCCAGAGATCAACAATCAGCGAGTCCATGATTTCGTCCAGAATGTTAGCGTCTTTGGCGACTCAGTCGATTCCCCAATTTCTTTCCAGACGAATGTCGCCTCCAATTCCGGTCGCTTGGAATAGCCTTGGGAAATCCAAAATTCATCGAGCGGGCGATAACCTGCGGGCCTCAGCGGATGATCCGGCGCGCGATCGACGGCGCAAAACGCGGTCCATTTGAATCCGAGACGCTGCGCATGCGACTCACGACGTTTAAAGAACTCTTTGCCGATGCCGCGCCCGCGCAATGGCGGCAGCAAGATGGACTCGCCGAAATAACACACATCATCCACATTCAAACCGGTATTGATGAAAGCTTCCTGAAACTCCGGTCCTTCATCGGCCAGAGGAATGCATGTCGTTGCGCCCACGACTTCATTTTGTCCATCTGTCACCAGCACCACCAGGCTGCGCGCCGATTTCACATAAGTCTTCAGATACTCGCGTTCATACTCCAGCGAGCCATCGTAGAGATAGGGATACTCGCGGAATACCGCGATGCGCAGCTTTCCCAGTTTATCCAGCCACGGCTCCAAGGCTGCACCGCTAAACTCCTGAAAGGTCAGTTCTGATTTCATGCGCAGATTTGAAGCAGCAGTGTCCGACTAGATTTTACACGAATTTGCGCACCCAACCCAATAGCGAGCATCAATACCACTCCAATTCCCGCTCCAAACGCCGCAGCGCGCGATAGCGGGAGCAGTAAATCGGGGGCTTGCTCAATGGCCGCTTGAGGTCGCTCCATAATCGCCACGGCATCGGAGGCAACCGTTTGAGTGGCATCGATTCTATCCAGCCTCTTCTTCCAGTCCTTGTAGTCTTCAAGCGTGTTATCCAGTTCAACTTTCAATTGTTCAGCAGTCGCCCGCCGAGCAGAAATCTCGCCTAATTCCCGTTCAGCTCGGCTCAATGCCTCTTTCACATTCGTGATTTCATCTGAAGAGTCTCCGGATCGCACCAATCTTTCGACTTCGCCTCGGAGGATGGAAACCAATTGAACCAGTCGGGAGTGCTCGGTGGCAAGCAATTCAAGATCATAGGACTTCTTGAACTGCTCGAATGCTTGGTGCTTTTCAATTACGGTTTTCTCCAGCCTCAAAACCTGTTCAATCACCTTGTTGACCATTGAACTTTCAATGGTCGCTTCGACCATTTCTCGACGTATGACTAGATACTCATCCAGCAAACAAGAGAGATATGCTTTTGTGTATTTTGGCTCCGCACCAATTCCTCTAACGACCAGAACGCTCGACCCATCGACCAATTTGACGTTTACGTTTACCGCGCTCTCATGAAGTTCTGGATACATAGCGGCGATGCGTAATTTTGTCCGGTCGCGCAGAGTCTGTGATCGGAGAATTTCGACGTGTGTCACCCTTGGATCATCTGCCGAAGATGACGAATCTGGCATCCCGACCTTTGCGACACTGATCCTACCCGCAAGCACCTTCCCGATGGCGACATATTCCGCTGGTTGCATTACGATCGCTCTGGCTTCCACAATGACGCCAATCACGGCCCCCAAGAGCGGAAACCACCAGTTCTTGCAGAGCGCACGACTAAATGCCGAGTTCTTCATGATCAACTGCCAGCACAATAGATCGTGTCAGATGACATGCAAACATAGGGGAAACGGGGTTTGTGAGCGACTGGTGCATAGGTAGGTGGGATTTGGTAGAGTGCCATTCGGGTCCGCTCATCTAAACATTCTGGTGCGTTTCTCACATGCATTTCTCTGTTTGCCGTCCTCTATTACGCGCCTGAGGGTGCGTCCGATTCCACCACCGGCCCGGGTTCCTCGCGATATTTCTCATGCCACTCCGCATAAACTTTCGGTGAGATTTCGCTAGGCTTGATTTCGCTGCGACCGCCCCAGAACACGTTCGTATAGAGGACGGGAATACCCACGCTTTCGAGATGCTTGTCGATCGCGGCTTTGTGAACTAAGACGCGATCTTTGTCCGTGCCGTGGACAACGCCCATGATATTGGCGTTGGCAAAACGGGGACCGCCCTCGCGCCAATACGCGTGAGTCATGATGTGATGCCGCCCAACTTCCGAGCCGGCACGAGCCTGCATGCCCTCGGGCACACGCCAGTGGAAAAGCGCATTGAAGCGCGTAACACGAACTCCAGTCTGCGATGGCTTGACGTGCTCGAGAAAAGTGGAGAAGCGACCGAGGATGCCCTTCTTGTCGAAGCCTTGTGCGACTTCGCAAAAGCGCTCGATGCTCACGCCTGCTTCCTTCGCGCGGGCGTCCCATATCTCCGGCACGATTTCCTCCGGCATAAAGTCGCGCTTCATCGCAATTAAGACTTCCCATTCTTCATCGCTGAGATCGACCAGATCAGGCGTGATCATTTCCGCGGGCATATCGGCTTTGTCGCCAGGTTCCATCGTCTTGCGACGCACATGTCCAACTCCCAGCGCAAAAATTCCCTTTGGTTGCATGACGACATATTCCTCCGCACCGAGGAGTCGCTTCAGAGCATCGCAGTGCTCTGCAATCTCCTTGCCGCGAGGGACCTTTACTGTCGTCCAAAGCCGGTAGTCCGAACCGCTCACTTCACGATCGGTGCTGCGCAGCACGACGTGACCGCTGAAGGGGTCTTCCTTGACCATGAAGTCAAAGGCGGCATCAAGCTTCTCCGTTGCCATCTTCCACGCCACGAGACCGCCATCTGCGAGTTTGTTGGCGATGAATGTCTGCCGCACGCGGCGCACGACTCCGGCGCGAAGCATCGCTTTGACTCGTTCGAGAACGGTCTCCAGCGGAAGTCCGCTTTGTTCAGCCACAAAATGAAAGGGATGCCGGTGAAAACCCCGAATGCGATCTTCGGCGACCGCGAGAATTTGTGCGTTCACCGGATCGGTGTGCTCGGTAGAAATGTCTGGGGCGGGTGCGATCATAGGATGAGTCTGGACAGAATTAACGGAATTAACAGAAAGGTTTTGGCATCAGGCTTGCGATACTTTGATCGGTTCTTGTTCTCGCCGTGTTACAACACGTTGCAGTTCTCAGAATAATTCCGTTTCATTCCGTTAATTCTGTCTAAGCTCATTCATAGCAACTGGTCCAAAAATTCATCAGCAATAAACGGTTTAAAGTCATCAATACCCTCGCCGGTGCCAACGAAGCGCGTGGGCACGCCGGTCTCCTGCTGGATGGCGACGACAATGCCGCCCTTGCCGCTGCCGTCGAGCTTGGTGACAATCAAGCCGGTGAGCGGGACGGCCTTGTGAAATTCCCGCGCCTGCTGCAACGCATTGCTGCCAGTGGTGGCATCGACGACCAGAAATACCTCATGCGGCGCGGTGGGATCGGTCTTGCCGACAACTCGCTGCACCTTACGCAACTCTTCCATAAGATTGTGCCGCGTGTGAAGCCGACCAGCCGTGTCGCACAGAAGAAAGTCCGCGTTCTTCTTCACCGCGCTCTGATAGGCATCAAAGCAAACAGCGCCGGGATCGGCGTTGGGTCCGCCTTTGACCAGTGGGACATCCACGCGCTTCGACCAGATTTCCAACTGCTCCACCGCCGCCGCACGAAACGTATCCGCAGCGGCGAGGACCAGACTGCGACCCTGTTTCTTGAGATAACCGGCGAGCTTCGCCGTGCTCGTAGTTTTCCCAGTGCCGTTCACACCCACCACGAGAATCACCTTCGGCCGACCGCTGAACGGTTCCAATGCAGCCGTATCCGCCGGTAGAATTTTTCTGATGTGCGCCTTGGTGGCCTCGACAATATCCGCGCCGTGCAGCGTCTTCTGCTTCGCGCGCAAATCCTCGACAATCTGCATGGCCAGCTTCGCACCGAGGTCGCCCGCGATGAGCTGATGCTCCAGATCATCCCAGTCGATGTCGGGATTGGTGAAGCGCTGGATGAGTTTTTTAAAGAAGCCGGCCACGGATCAGGATGTTGGCTGTGAAGTTCCGGTGGCGATGCGCTTGCGCACAATCTTGGCGATGCGGTCGAGCACGCCATTGACGAAGCGCGCGGATTCCTCCGTGGCAAATCGGTTGGCGATCTCGATCGCCTCATTGATCACCACTGCGTGCGGCACATCGGGTTTGTGGAGCAGTTCATATGTGCTCAGGCGAAGGATATTGCGATCCACGCTATTGAGACGGTCGAATGAATAGTTCTGCACCGAGGCGGTGATGGTTTCGTCAATCTCGGGAAGGTTCGCCATAATCCCCTGGACCATCGCCTCTGCCTGCTGGCGTAACTTCGGCATGGCACTGTGAAGCTGCCAGAAAGCCTCGCGATCTTCGTCGCGCAGTTCACTATGAAGATCGTGAGCGAAGAGCAGTTGCATGGCTGCCTCCCGGATGTCGCGTCGCTTGATCATCGTCAGGAGGAGTGCGGAAAGGGAAATGTCAGCCGGAGTTTGTTGAACAGTTCGATCATGTTCACCGCCACTTGCGCAGCTTCGCTGCCGCGATTGATCCGTTCGCCCAAGCAGCGCTCATCTGCCTGCTCTTCACTCTCAAGCAGCAGGACTTCGTGAACCACGGGCACCACATGGGCAACCGCCATGCGCAGAAGAGCATCGGTGACTGAGGCGCCGACCAGGTCGCCGTGTTCCGTCTCACCGCGCAGGATGACGCCGAGCGCGATAAGGGCGTCTGGCTGGGTGCTGCGAAGAACAAATTCCGCGCAAACAGGAATCTCGAAAGCGCCGGGCACCCGGTAGATCATGACCTGAGCCTGCGGCATTAGTTCCTTAATTTCCTCGCGCGCCGACTCCAGTAGCGCATTCACATACGTCTCGTTGTAGAGACTGGCGACGATCGCGATGGTCGCACGCGCGGTGGAAACACGCGGAGTGTTGGGTGCGGCGGTGGACATGGGCGCGCAAGATGAACCAAGATCGACAAATAACAATCTGATAGGCGCTTTTGGGTTACTTCGTTCTTCGTTCTTCGTTCTTCGGTTCCGGCTCCTGTGAATCACCCTGGAAAACTTTCACACGGAAAACCAAGAACCAAGAACCAGACAACCAAGAACCGTTAAAGCGTGTGCCCCATCTTGGTGCGCTTGGTCTCGAGATACTTGACGTTGTGCTCGTTCGGCTCCGACCTGATGGGCAACTGCTCCACAATATGCAGCTTGTGACCTTCCAGACCAACCACCTTGCGGGGATTGTTGGTCATCAGCCGAATTTTACGCACACCGAGATCGAAAAGTATCTGCGCACCGAGTCCATAATCGCGCAGGTCCATTGGGTAACCGAGTTTTTCGTTGGCCTCCACCGTGTCCATTCCCTGCTCCTGCAATTTGTAGGCGTGAATCTTCGCGGGCAAACCGATGCCGCGCCCTTCCTGCCGCATGTAAATCAGGACACCGCGACCTTCCTTTTCGATGCGCTCCAGCGCCGTGTGGAGCTGGCTCCCGCAGTCGCAACGGCGCGAACCGAACACGTCGCCAGTCAGGCATTCGCTGTGCACGCGGACCAACACGGGATGTCCGTCATCGATCGGCCCCTTCACCAGCGCCAGGTGATGCTCTCCGCCATTAAGTTTGCTGCGATAGAGATGCAGATCGAACTCGCCGTAGTCGGTAGGCATCTTGATCACCTGCTCGCGCTCCACGAGTTTCTCGCGCTCCTGCCGGTGGCGGATGAGGCTTTCAATGGTGCCGATTTTCATCTGATGAGCTTTGGCAAATTCAATGAGCTGGGGCAGCCGCGCCATGGTGCCATCATCATTCATCACCTCGCAAATCACACCCGAAGGATCAAGACCCGCCATCGTCGCTAGATCGACAGCCGCCTCCGTGTGTCCGGCACGCCGGAGCACGCCGCCATTCTTCGCGATGAGCGGAAAAATATGGCCGGGCTGCACAAGGTCGCCCGCCTTACTGGCCGGATTGGCCAGGACTGAAACCGTCTGCGCGCGATCAGGCGCGCTGATGCCGGTGTGGATCCCTTGGGCGGCGTCCACGCTCACGGTGAAGTTGGTTTGAAAGGTGTCGCCCGTTCGCTGCACCATGGCGTTCAAGCCAAGTTTTTGCGCGCGATCTTCGGTAATGGGCACACAGATGAGGCCGCGGGCGTGCTTGGCCATGAAGTTCACCGTCTCCGCCGTGGCGCACTGCGCGGCACAAATGAGGTCGCCTTCATTCTCACGGTCAGCGTCATCCGTGATGATTACCATCTTTCCCGCGCGGATGTCGGCCAGGATTTGTTCAATGGTGGAAAAGGGTGAGTGCGCGGACATGGGCCAACCAGTCTAGCACGAGATGTGAAAGTTACTAATTTCAGCCGAGGCTGGTGGAGTCTCGCCCAGAACCGCTTCGCCCCCGGCCCACAAAAAGCTGATTCCCGGCAGCAGGGCAGTTGCAATTCGCCCGTGACCGACACACCCTGCGCCTTCATGCTCAACGAAGCCGAACTACTCGACCAAACACGCCAGGCCCTGGCAGACTGGCCTGCGCCATCTCATCTCTCGGCCATCATTAAGGGCGGTTCCGACCGCCATTACTTCCGCGTTCATTTTCAAGAACCCTCCACGCCCTGCGTCATTCTCATGGCTTACACGCTGGTGCGGCCCGATAATCCACGTTTCGTGACTGCCACCGCGCGCCTCACCAAGCTGGGCGTTCATGTGCCGGCAGTTTTGGCGCATGATCCCAAGAACCTGCTCGTCTGGCTGGAAGACCTCGGCAGCGTGGATCTTCATTCCCTGCGACACGAACCGTGGAGCACGCGCGGACCGCTTTATGAATCCGCGCTCACCGAGGTGGCCAAGCTTCACGCTGTCGATGCCTCTGCATTATCGCAGTCCGAGCTCGATGAAATGGAACTCTGCTTCGATCAGACTCTCTACGAATGGGAGCAAAATTACTTCCTCAATCACTTCGTGCGCGACATGAAAAATCACAGCTTGAGTGACGCCCGCTATACGGACGCCCGACTGGCGTTGCTCGTATTGCGCACACATCTGGCCGCGCTTCCACGCGGGCTGGTGCATCGCGACTTCCAGAGCCAGAACATACTGGTGCGCGACGACACCACGTGGCTCATCGACTATCAGGGCGCCAGACCCGGACTCGCAGAATACGACATCGCCTCGCTCCTGCTCGATCCCTATGTGGAACTGAGCGAAGCGGAGCGCGAAAGCCTTCTGCGATGGTATGCCAATCATATGTCGAAAAAGATTTCCGTGCTTCAGGAAAATTATCGTCTCTGCGCCGCCCAGCGCCTCATGCAGGCCATCGGTGCCTATGCCAATCTCAGCCGCAACCTTGGCAAACCGCATTTCGCCCAGCACATTCCCGTGGCGCTGGAGCGGTTGCGCACCGTGTGTCAGTCGCATCCCATGCTAAAGCCCCTGCTCGTGTTCACTGATTCCGATTGATGAACGTCAATTATCCAGCCCCGCTCCAGCGGCTCATTTTGTTGCTCAAATCGCTTCCCGGTCTCGGCCCCCGCAGCGCAGAACGACTCATGCTCTGGCTCATGGGCCGCGGCCATCCACGCATTCAGGAACTCACTGAAGCCCTGGCGCATCTTCGGAATCACGTCACGGAATGTCCCGAGTGCGGCTTCTTTATCGAGCGCGATTCCGCCTGCGCATTTTGCCAGAGCGACAAACGCAATCACAAGCTGCTTTGCGTGGTGGAAAGCGCGGCGGATGTGCTGCGGCTGGAACGCAGTGGTGCCTTCTCAGGCATTTACCACGTGCTCGGCGGCAAGCTGTCGCCGCTGGACAATGTTACGCCGTCCGACTTGCGCATCGAGTCTCTCGCCCGCCGGGTGCATGATCTGCAGGCCGAGGAAGTGATCATAGCCCTGGGTTCAGACGTCGAAGGTGAAAGCACCGCACACTATCTGGCAGACACGCTGCGGCCGCTCGGTGTTAGAATTACGCGTCTCGCCCAGGGGATGCCCGCAGGCGGCGGACTTGAGCAGGTGGACGAGCTCACCCTGCATCAGGCCATGAGCGGGCGGAGGCCGCTGGAAAGCTGAATCACTTCGTCGAATTCATGCCTCGGATCGCTGACATCTTTTCAGGCTGGCTACCACGATATGCTGCCGCCGTTGCCTCCGGAGCCATGCTGACAACCGCCTTCGCTCCGCGCAATGCCAGCCTGGTGGTCTGGTTCTGGATATTCCCGCTCCTCATCGCACTCTGGAGCTGGAATGAAAACCAGAACTTAGAAAGCAGAAAGCGGAAGATCAAACGCGGTTTTGCGCTCGGTTACATCGCCGGCCTGGCATTTTTCATTCCCAATCTCGCCTGGGTGCGCCATTCGTCGCGAGTGATCAACGGTGCCATCGATGACCGGTGGATGGGCTGGTCCACAGAGTTGATGGGATGGAGCGCGGTGATCGCCATGTGCCTTTATATGTCGCTCTACTGGGGCGTCTGGGCTGCTTTCGCCGCAACCATCGGCCGTCCTCGGATTGGTTCCCGTGGAGATAATTCAAAATCCCCGAATGGTTCGCTCTTCAGCTTCTCGCTCGAATCACTCCGCTCGGCATTTCTCAATGCCGCACTATGGGCTGGACTCGAATGGGCCCGCGGCATTGTGTTGACCGGTTTCAACTGGAACGGCCTCGGTGTGCCGCTGGCTTCAGAACTGGCCCTCGTGCAAGCCGCAGACATCGTCGGTGTCGCGGGACTCTCCTTCATGCCGGTCTTTTGTTGCTGCATTGCCTTCAACACCGTCCTGCGTTTTCGCGAGGAGGCGCGCACGGCCCGCGTCCGGCCGCATCTCGATTTCTTCTGCGCCGTGGCTCTGGTTCTCGCCGACTTCATCTACGGCTTTCGCATTCTCTCAGCACCGCCCTCCAAGGATACGATGCCGCTCCGCGTCGTGCTGGTGCAGCAGAACATTGCCCAGACTGTCAAGTGGAGCCACCAGCACGACGAAGCCATCTACCAAGGCTATGCAAAATACACCTTGCCCTTCGCAGGCAACACCGACCTCGTCATCTGGCCCGAGAGCGCCCTGCCCCTCCCGTTCCATCATCCCGGCCATTTCACCTTCCTCAATGATGTACTGAGCCTGGGTGATTTCTCGCTGCTCACCGGCGTGGACATCCTCGAGGAAGACAAACCCAATTACACCGGCGCGGCGCTGATGCGCGGAACCGTGGACCGACATCAGCTCTACCGAAAAATCCAGCTCGTTCCCTTCGGCGAATTTCTCCCGCTGCGGTCCGTGCCGCTCGTGGAAAAACTGCTTGGTAGAGTTCTCCCGGGCGATTTCACCAGGGGCACTTCGACGAACCCGCTGTTACTCGAAAAACCCGCCGGCGTGCAGATCATCCCGCTGATTTGTTTTGAAGACACCTTCGGCCGGCTGGCCCGCAAATTCGTGCGCGACGCCCCGCAACTACTGGTCAACTGCACGAACGACGGCTGGTTCCTCCACAGTGCGGCGAACGAACAACACCTCGCCGCCGCGAGATTCCGCTGCATCGAGCTGCGTCGCTCGATGGTGCGCGCAGCCAACACCGGTGTAACCTGCGTCATCGGTGCCGACGGCCGCATCCGTCCCGAGAACCGCCTGACGAACAAGCGAACCGGAAGCGTGTTCACCCAAGGCGCGCTCTCACGGGAAATTCTGCTGGAGAAAAATCCGCAGCGAACGTTCTATTCACGACACGGGGATGTGTTCAGCGTGATGCTGCTTGGCAGCGTGGGAACCGCAGTTGCCTCCGCTCTGTGGCTACGACGTGCGGCGGCAATTAAGTAGGTGATTCGCCTACAAGAACGGCATGAACAACCGGGCAATGCCATCGCGCACGCGCTCGCCCAGTGAGGCCGCCACCAGTTCTCCGCTAAATATCTCAGTGCTTTCATTCATCTGCCTTTGAAAGTCCGCATTCAACTCCTCAGCGAGACTTTCATCGAAGCAGGCGAGATTGAATTCGAAATTCAAGCGCAAGCTGCGCGGATCCCAGTTGGTGCTGCCGATCAACGACCAGAGGCCGTCAACCGTCATAAACTTGGTGTGATCGAACACGCCGCCATTTTCAAAAATGCGCACACCGCGATCCAGCAGTGCCGGATATATGGTGCGCGAAGCCCAGCGCACGGGCGGGATATTATTGTGACGCGGCAGGATGATTTTCACATCCACTCCGCGCAGAGCGGCCAGATTCAGCGCCCACTGAATCTGTTCGTCAGGCAAAAAATAGGGCGTCAAAACCCGGATTTCACGACGCGCAGCATTGATCGCGGCAAAGATCGTCTTGGGCATCACTTCAATATCCTCGTCGGGGCCATCCGGTATGCCGATCGCCGCAGTGCCGCCCGCAGGCTGGACTTCGGGATACCAATCCTCCCCGTGCAGCACCTCGCCCGTGCAGAATGCCCAGTCCTCCGCAAAGGCACGCTGCAACTGCCGCACCACCGGCCCTTCAACCTGGAAATGCATGTCCCGCACCGGCGATGAAGGGTTGTCTTTTAGCATGTTTCCTGGCCGGATATTCATGCCACCAGTGAAGCCGATGGTGCCGTCAGCCACGAGGATCTTTCGGTGGTTGCGCAAATTCATCGAAAGCAAACGAACGATGAAGCGGGCGGGCATGAATTTTGCAACAGTGACCCCACGGGCCCGAAGAACGCTGGTGATGGTTGGCCACGAATAGCGGGTGCCGGCCCCGTCCACCATGACGCGCACCTGCACACCGCGCTTTTGCGCCGCAGTCAGTTCATCGACAAACTTTTCCCCGATGCCTTTGGCCTCGAAGATGTAACTGCTGAGGGCCAGCGTGCGCCGCGCTCCCCGGATGACCTCGATCATCGCCGGCATGGCCTCATCCCCGCTGCGGAGCACGGTGATTCTGTTACCCAAGGCAAATTCATAGCGCGAGATGCGGCTGAGCGTGGTGGCAAGGCGGCGCAGCTCCGGAAGATCAGGATGTTTTTCCCACGGATTGGGCGGAACCGCGCGGTTCACCTCCGTTTTCCAACCGCCGCCTCGGTATTTCTTTCCCGAACGCCGAACGCGGTTGATTCCAAAAATACAGTAAAACAAGGCACCCAGCACCGGCACGAAAATGATGATCACCGCCCAAAATCCGGCTGCACGTGCATTGCGCTGTCGTAACACAACATGGGCCAGTCCTCCAATGAGGGCGAACGCTTCCGCCACTGCCAGCAGGAACTGCCAGACCGCGTCGAGCCGAGTCAAAAATTGCGGGAACATCGTCGGAACTCTATCTCAGGAAACCTGTCCGGCAATCATGGGAACCGCCCGTGCTGCTGGTTTGTCTGCTGCCTGCGAAAAATCATGAGGCACACGCTTAATCCGCCGCCATCATTTCCAGGTAGCATGATTCCAAGATGCGAATGTTCGCAGCCCGGTCAAATTTGTTCTCCACGACCCGCCTGCCCCCCTCTGCCAGCTTTTGGGCCAGTTCGCCATCGCCCATCACACGGAGCATGGCCTCGGCCAGAGCACCTGCATCATTTTCCGGAACCAAGAGGCCGCTGTCACCATCGGTGACGGCCTCAGGAATCCCGCCGTGGTGTGTGGCCACCACGGGCGCGCCACTGGCCATCGCTTCCAGCATCGAGTTCGGAATGCCTTCGCGATTACCATCATCAGTGGTGCGGCTCGGATGAATAAACATTCGTGCGCGATACATTTCTTCACGCAGTTCAGCCTGATTGAGAAAACCGGCGAATCGGACGCGGGCAGCGATACCGAGTTCGCCTGCGAGACGTTCCAGTTCTGTCTGCTGCGGGCCGTTGCCAGCGATGACCAGCTTTGCGTCCGGATAAACCTGTAACACTTTCGCAAATGCGCTCAGTGTCAGGTCCACTCCCTTTTTATCGATTAACCGGCAGCTTTGCATAATACGCCAACTGTGGTCTCGCGATTCCTTCCGTGGCAAAAACAGCCACTCCTCCAACGGAATTCCCGTGGACTGCAGGCGCAGCTTATCCTTCGGGCAGCCGAGATTCGCGAGATCATTCATCAGGCTCGCCGAACGCGCCTGCACGATCGTCGCCGACTCAAACACCTCGCGCATCGCCGCCAAGTGTCCCGGCTTGTCCATATCCACCCCTGCGTCCGCACCATGAAAGGAAACGAGCACCGGCCTTGGGAACGCCTTGATCAGCGGTCGCAAATGCACTGCGCTGTGTCCGAAGTAAACATGCAGCACCTTCGCCTCCACCCTGGTCAGCGCGAGCAGCGCATGACGCAGCTCCCAGCGGAAAAGCTGCCACGGTTCCCGTTTGATCTGCTTCGACACAAAACGCCGCCACCAGCGCAGACGGGGCTTGGGCAGCACCATGAGCCTCTTATCAGGAAACGGAAACTGTGCGGTATTCTCACGTTTGTGCGTCAGCACCCAGGGCATCACCTGTTGCAGTCCCGTAATCTGCCGGTAAACGTGCTGCATATCCGGCTTTAGAAAGTCGGAGACGTAGCTGGCGACAGCAGGCTTGGTTGGCTGGTTCTTGGTTCTTGGTTCTTCGTTCACCATTTACGTTCGCGTGCCCGCATGCTTGCCCTTGGAGTGTTTCTTTGCAACCGATCATCCTCGCACGCCATCAACGATACCGGAACAGCCTTTTGCCATGCGACACGCTCGCGACTTTAAGCGACAATCCCCTTCACTAATTTCCCCGCAACTCCGGTGAGCCGCATATCGAGACCCTGGAATTTCACGGTCATGCGTTTGTGGTCGATACCCATCTGATGCAGCATCGTGGCGTGCAGATCGTGGACATCCACCACGTTCTCCACTGCGCGGTAGCCCAGTTCATCCGTCGCGCCATAAGTGCCGGGCTTGATCCCGCCACCTGCTAGCGCAATACTGAAACCGAGGATGTGATGATCACGTCCCGTGCCCTGCCCCATCGGTGTGCGACCGAATTCTCCACCCCAAATAATCAGCGTGTCATCCAGCAGACCGCGCTGTTTGAGATCGCGGATGAGCGCAGCGCTCGGTTTGTCCGTGTCCTCGGCGGCGGACTTCATGCCCTCGACAATTCCCCCGTGATGATCCCAGGCACGATGGTAAAGCTGGATCATGCGCACGCCGCGCTCGGCCATGCGACGCGCCAGCAGGCAATTGCTGGCGAAGGATCCGTCACCCGGCCGCTTCACACCATAGCTCTCCAGCGTGGCCTTTGTTTCCTGGCTCATGTCGGCAAGTTCCGGCACGGAGCTTTGCATCTTGAAGGCCATCTCATATTGCGCAATGCGGGTGGCGATCTCGGGATCAACCCGCTCTCCGGCCAGGATGCCGTTGAGTCGCTTCACTTCATCAACCACCTGCCGCTGCATGCTCTGACAAACACCATCTGGATTTCCAAGGTAATGGACGGCGTCTCCCTTGGCCTGAAACTGGATGCCTTGAAATTTACTGGGCAGAAATCCGCTGGACCACTGCCGCGCCGACACGGGTTGCTGACCTGATTTTCCAGCGGATGTCATCACTACGAAACCGGGCAACTCATCCGTCTCACTGCCGAGACCGTAGAGCAGCCATGATCCCATGCTGGGCCGGCCCTTGATGATGGAACCGGAGTTCATGAACGCATGCGCCGTGTCGTGATTGATCTGCTCCGTCTGCATCGAACGGATGATGCAAAGTTCATCCGCGATACCAGCAAGATTTGGGAACAAATCAGAAATCTCATTGCCCGTCTGTCCGTGCTTTTTGAAATCAACGAAGGGCCCGCGGGCTTTCAGTTCGGCATTCTGCAACTGCGCCAGTTGCTGCCCCTTGGTAAAGGATTCCGGGAACGGCTTGCCGTCGAGCCGCTTCAAATCTGGCTTCCAATCAAATGTCTCCAAGTGCGACGGTCCGCCCGCCATGCAGAGATGAATGACACGCTTCGCTTTAATCGGAAAATGTGGTGTCGTAATAACGCCATGGCCCGGCGCACCGCTGGCCCTCTCCAACAAGGAAGCCAGGGCAAGCCCGCCCAGACCATACGCGGACTGCGTCAGAAATGTGCGGCGCTTGATGCTCAGGTCATGAGCGATGGGATCGAAAAATGGGTTCATAATAACAGGGTCAATATCTTGTGATGGTCTCCTGCAAATTCAAGATCACGCGGCAAAGCGATGTCCATGAAGCGAGTTCCACGCGATCGAGTTTTTCAGCAACCGGTGACTGGCCGACGCGGATGATCTTGTCGGCATCGCCGCTGTTCTTCTGATAGGCTTCACGCTGCGAACTGAGAAATGCTACCAGCGAGGAAAGTTCCTTCTCACTTGCCGGCCTGCCCAATGCCAGCGCGAACGCGCCCTGAATGCGCGCAACATCATCACCCTTCTTTTCATCCAGCAACCGCTTCGCCAGCAAGCGCGCGGCTTCAACGAAGGTCGAATCATTCAAAAGCGTGAGCGCCTGCTGCGGCGTATTCGAGTTTGGCCGATTGGCGGTGCATTCGTCGCGCATGGGGGCATCAAAGTTCGCCAGCATCGGGTGCAGGAACGTGCGTTGCCAGTGCATGTAAACTCCGCGCCGCCACTGCCGGTCGTCATGGTCGGCAACATAGCTGCGGTCCGGGAACTGAATATTCACATAATAACCCTCAGGCTGATACGGCTTCACGCTGGGACCACCGATGTCGAGATTCAGCAGACCGGCGATGGACAAGGCATTGTCGCGCACAAACTCTGCATCAAGCCGCCGCGGATTCTGCGAAGACAGCAGCCGGTTGTTTGGATCAATATCACGCATCTCAGGACGCAGGCTGCTACTCTGGCGATAGGTGCTGGAGGTGACCATCAGGCGGATCATGTGATTAAGGTCCCAGCCACTGTCACGAAATTCCACAGCCAGCCAGTCGAGCAATTCAGGATGACTCGGCGGTTCGCCCTGCGCGCCGAGATCATCCACAATCATGGACAGTCCGTTGCCGAAAAACTGTTTCCACAGGCGGTTCATCACAGCGCGTGGCGTGAGGGGATTTTCCTTGGAGCAAAGCCACTTCGCCAGGTCGAGCCGGGATAGTCGTTTCCCAGCCTGTGGCTTGAAAGCAGTGGGCAGGAATTCAGGGGAGGCTGGTTCCACGATCTCTCCGCTTTCATCCATCCAGTTGCCGCGTGGCAGCACACGAACGGCGAGCGGTTTATCAACCGCCTGTGTGACCAGCGTCCAGCTTCGACCGCCGCGACATTCGAGAAGTTGCGCAAACTGCGCGACGTACTGTTTCATGGCCGGGTCATTCCAGCCAGTGCCGGTCAGGAAGGCTTCCAGCAATACATCGCGGGAATTGACATCGCCTTTCTCAAGAGCCGTTCTGAGCGAGGCTGCCCACTCATGTTCCATCACGTTGACCGGCGCAAAGGGCGAGACAGAGACACGCACGCAGCCAGCAGTATTGCCAGTGAGACGAAGCGTAAGTTCGTCGCCTTGATTGATCTTCACGGGCTTGTCGAACACGCAGAGTGCGATGTGAGCCTGATTCCATTCCTTCGCGGAAGTCTTCCAGGTCTCCTTAATGCCAATGACCTCAGCGCCGCTTCTGTAAATGGGTTCTTTAAAGTTCGCGTCAGCATAACGGAACCCAAGAGGCTCGGATTTATTCGCGCCAGCTTTCAGCAACTCGGCGGACAGTTTCAAGGTCGCGCTACCTTGCATGCCGCTGCGCAAAATGCCGCCTTTATGCGAGGCATCGGGCAGCAGTTCCACGCGCACCGCACTGATCCAGCCTGCCGACGGTTGCATGATGACGCTAGCGTCATCACTTGTCTTGCTGCCAAAAAGAATTCTTCCATCAGACTGAACCACGAATGCATCCGGCTCCGGCACATTCGTATTCGCCTTAGTTTTAGCATCAGCCTTAGGCGCCCCCTTGCCTTTGACCGGTGTCGCCGCACTAAGTTTAACCACTGGCTTTGGAGCCACCCATCCACTTGGATTGTCCTTCAAAAACGCTTGGCTGCTTATTCTCCATTTATCGAAATCCTCCTTCACTTTCCCATCTTTTAGCAACTGTACCTGAGTGCCGCTGGCGATGCCGTTCATCTTGGCGCGAATGCGCGACACACGTTCCTTCAAATAAGCACTCTCCACTTCGATCTCCGGTGGAAACGGATATTCATTCGTGAAGCCCTTAAGTTCCGGGTTCGGACTGGAGCCGTAGGGGGAATAAACACCCCATTGCTTCACGTCCGCGAAGAACGACTGCATTGCGTAGAAATCCCGAGCTGTAAACGGATCGAACTTGTGATCGTGACACTCGCAGCATCCAAGGGTTGCGCCAAGGAAGGCGCCGCCGATAGTGCGAACGCGCTCGGCGCCATACTTGGCGATATACTCCTTCGGCTGCGCGCCGCCTTCGCGGGTCACCATATTCAGCCGGTTGAAGCCGCTGGCGATGAGATTCGTGGTTCGCTGTTCCTGATTCTTGGTTTCCAGCAAATCACCCGCAACCTGTTCCAGCGCGAACTGGTTGAACGGCTTGTTATGGTTGAACGAATCAATGACGTAGTCGCGATAGGGAAAAATGCGCTGGTTCTGATCGCCGTGAAACCCGACCGTGTCCGAGAAGCGCGCGACATCGAGCCACCACACCGCCATGCGCTCCCCGAAATGTGGCGATTTCAACAGCCTTTCAACCTGGTTTTCATAAGCTTTCGGTGATGTATCATTCAAAAAGGCCTGAGTATCCTCCGGAGTCGGCGGGAGGCCGATGAGATCGAGCGAGAGACGGCGCAGAATCGTGCGCCGATCAGCCGACGCCGAGGGTGTGTTGTTCTTTTCCGCGAGCTTCTCAGCGATGAAAGCGTCAATGGGATTGCCCTGAAGTTGGGAAGCCTTATTCGTTGCCAATAGGGCAGCGGGAACCGGTGGGCGCACCAGCGGTGTGTAGGCCCAGTGCGGCTCATACTCCGCGCCCTCGGCAACCCAGCGCTTGAATACTTCTTTTTGTGCCGGCGTGAAGGTCTTGTGCGCTTCTTCCGGCGGCATGAGATCGTCCTTGTCTTCGGCGAAGAGGCGTTTGATGATCTCGCTCTGGTCAGGCTTTCCGGGGACGATCGGCAGTTCACCGGACTTCGCGGGCTTCAATGCACCTCGCGGATATCGAGCCTCATCCCCGCCTTGCGCGCGTTCTTGTCCGGACCATGGCAATGAAAACAGGTGTCGGACATCAGGGGTCGGATGTCACGATTAAAGCGGAGTTTGCCTGCAGCGCCAGCGTGCAGGCTGCTCCCGATGAGTGTGAAAACAATTAGGATGCGATTCATGCCAGGTGAACAAAAATTCTATCAGCAAATACGCGCGTCGCCAGACGAACTTGCGTGTGATTTCACGCCAGCACGCCCTTCACCACGTTCCCATGGATGTCAGTCAGCCGGTAGTCGCGACCTTGGAATCGGTAGGTCAGCCGCTCATGATCCACGCCGAGCAGATGCATGATCGTGGCATTGAGATCGTGCACATGCACCTTGTCAGCAGACACGATGTTGTAGCAGAAGTCATCGGTCGCACCCAGCGTGGTGCCACGCTTCACGCCCGCGCCAGCCAGGAACATCGTAAAACAGCGCGGATGATGATCGCGCCCGTAGTTCGTTGCTGTGAGCGCGCCCTGCGAGTAGATCGTGCGACCAAACTCGCCACCCCAGACGATGAGCGTGTCATCCAGCAAGCCGCGTTCCTTGAGGTCCTTGATGAGCGCAGCAGTCGGTTGATCGGTGTCGCTGCACTGGCCTTTGATCGCGGCGGGCAATCCACCGTGATGATCCCAGCCCATGTGAAAGAGCTGGATGCAACGCACATCGCGCTCGGCCAGACGACGCGCGAGAAGGCAGTTCGCGGCATAGGTGCCCGTCGTCTTGACCTCGGGACCATAGCTATCGAGGACGCGCTGCGGTTCCTTCGAAATATCGAGCAAGTCCGGCACGCTCATCTGCATGCGGAACGCCATCTCATATTGCGCAATTCGCGTCTGCGTCTCCGGATCACCAAACTGCTGAAAGTCGCGCTGATTGAGCGCTGCCAGTTCATCAAGCTGTCCACGCCTCATCGAACGATCCACGCCTGCGGGATTGGAGAGATACAAGACCGCGTCGCCCTTGTTGCGAAACTTCACGCCCTGATGCTGCGTTGGAAGAAAGCCGCTGCCCCAGAGCCGGTCATAGAGCGGCTGGTCATCGCGCCGTCCCGTGCCGAACGACGTGAGCACGACGTAAGCGGGCAGATCCTTGTTATTGCTCCCAAGTCCGTAGCTGAGCCAGGAGCCAATGCTCGGCCGGCCTGCGAGCTGTGAGCCCGTCTGACAGAAGGTGATCGCCGGATCGTGATTGATCGCCTCGGTGTACATGGACTTGATGAAGCAAAGCTCATCTGCCACGCCAGCGATGTGGGGCATGAGTTCGCTGAGCCACGCGCCGCTCTTTCCGTGCTGCGCGAACTTGAAGATCGACGGCGCCACCGGAAACGATTTCTGGCCCGAGGTCATCGTCGTGAGCCGCTGGCCCTGCCGGATGCTCGCGGGCAAGTCCTCGCCCCGTCTTTTCTCCATCTGCGGCTTAGGATCGAACAAATCCATCTGCGATGGCGCGCCCGATTGATACAAATAGATTACCCGCTTCGCTTTGGGCGCGAAATTTGGGAAACCCGGCAAGCCACCCGCGCTGGTCGCGGCTCGTGATTCATTAGCAAACAATGACGCCAGCGCAGCGCTGCCCAGTGCGGAGGCGCTGCGACCAAGGAACAAGCGGCGGTTGAGAGTGTCTTGAAGTTGGAAAGTGGTATTCATTATCTTATATGATTAGAATTTTAGTCTCGGGTGACAACCCGATCCAGGTTCAGCAGCACCCCCGCCGTCGTCGTATAGGCAGCGAGTTCCGCGGGATCGAGAGCGGCATCGGCTTTCGCTGCTCCATGACCGATGAGCTTATTAGAATCTTCAGCGTGTGATTTAAAATATATTAGGCGCTCATCAAATCCTTTTGTCAGCGTCTTGACCGTCTCTACGTCCGGCTCCTTTGAGGTGGCGAGCTTGTAACCATATTTAATGCGTTCCCCTGTCGTGGCGCCGTGTTTCATCATCTGTTGAGCGAGTCCGCGCGAGGCTTCGACAAATGTAATTTCATTGAGCAGCGATAGCGCCTGGAGCGGCGTGTTGGTGCGGCTGCGCTTCACCGTGCAGATTTCTCGGGAGGGCGCGTCGAACAGCAGCATCGAGGGCGGGGCGGCGGTGCGCTTCCAGAATGTATAGAGACTGCGGCGGTAGAGGCTGTCGCCGGTATCTGCCTTATAGCCACGCAGATCGCCGTATTTGCTGGTCTCGTCCCAGACGCCTTCCGGCATGTAAGGTCGCACGCTGGGGCCGCCGATCACTGGTGCCAGCAAACCGGAGATTGCCAGCGCCTGGTCGCGCACCGCCTCGCCGCCGAGGCGAAAGCGCGGACCGCGCGCCAGCAGTCGATTCTCCGGATCGCGCTCGAACATATCCTTGGTGATCTTCGACGACTGGCGATACGTCGCGCTCATCACGAGCATTTTTTGAAAGGCCTTCATGTCCCACTTCATCCGCATGAATTCCGTTGCCAGCCAATCCAACAGATCGGGATGACTCGGCCATTCGGCCTGTGAACCAAGGTTTTCCGTCGTCTTACAGATGCCGTTTCCGAAAAATTTCTCCCAAGCGCGATTCACCCATACCCGCGCGGTAAGCGGATTCTTCGGATCCACCATCCACATCGCCAGACCGAGACGATTCAGCGGCGCTCCCGCAGGCATCGTTGGCAGCACCGCGGGCGTGGCCATGCTCACTTTGTCCTTGGGTTTGTCGTATTCACCGCGATCGAGAATGAAGGCGTCACGCGGCTTGTCGATCTCCTTCATCACCATCACGGTCGGCAGCATCTTCTCGAAATCCTCCATCATTTTCTTCGCCGGCGCCAGTTCGGCATCCGCCCGGCGCACGGGACTGTCCACCGTCGTGCGGAAGAATTTTTCAACCTCCAATTTCTGCTGCGCGTTGCGTTTGTCCGCAGGAGTTTTCAGGATGGTGCGCACTGAGGCCAGATCGGATTTTCCATCGAGATTCACCGCCTGCGCAGGCAACGTGGATGCGGACAGGCGGAAGCGCCCAATGTTATGCTGACCAACCGCATCGTGCTTCAATGTGATCGTCACCATCGCGCCCGCAGGCACCGGCTTGTCGAGCACGAACATCGCCTTGCGCGGATCCTTCTTCGTCGGACCGTCAACCGCCCACCCCTTTCCCTTCTGACGCTTCTTGCCTCCAGTCACCAGGCTCGCAATGTCATATCCCTTCTGAGAATAATCCGCCTGCGCTTTCACAATGTTTGCCTGCACGGGATTGCCGCCAGTTTCCGTGCTCATTACATCCACTTCGAACTCTGCGAGGACATAATTCCCATTGGATGCGCGACCGAGGCTCTGATTTGGCAAACTCGGATCAGGAAGGCATTCGAGTAGAAACGCGCTCACCGCAGCACCCGGCATCTTCGCCGTGATGATATAGGCGTCGCCATCGGAATTAATGCCACTGGCAAGATAGCTGCCGTCCGCCTGTTTCGTAATCGTAGCGCCGCTTTGCGACTTTACGGATTCCAGTTCGATGACATCCCAGGCGTTCTTTTCCCCAACGCTCTGCGAAATCACCTTCGATTCCCACTCGGTCATGAGCTTTTGCAGCAGCTTTGCAGCGTCCGCCACATGCTGCTCCGCGGTTTTCACGTCTGACTTCAACTTCTCGAGCTTTGTTTCCTGCTCCGCCGTCGGCACATCGATCACCGGTGGAGAGTTCCCGCCTGCGCGATTCGACGTTCCCTGGATCATGCCGTTTTCCGGCATGTTGTTAAAGAACGCGAACAACGAATAAAAATCGCGCTGCGTAAAGGGATCGTATTTGTGATCATGACAGCGGCAGCAGTTCATCGAGAGACCGAGCCACGTGAAGCTCGTGGTCTCCACCCGGTCGATGATGTTCTCGATACGCCACTCTTCAGGAATGCTGCCTCCCTCGCCATTGAGGCGATGATTGCGGTTGAAGCCCGTGGCGACAATCTGGTCGCGCGTGGCGTTTGGAAGCAGATCACCCGCTATTTGTTGGATGGTGAACTGGTCGTAAGGCAGATTGCCGTTGAAGGCCTTGATAACCCAATCGCGCCAAGGCCACATCTGCCGGCTGCTGTCAGTCTGAAAACCATGACTGTCGGCATAACGCGCAAAGTCGAGCCACTGCCGCGCCATCTGCTCGCCATAGTGCTTCGAAGCAAGGAGGCGATCTACCACTTTCTCGTAGGCACCCGGGGTCTTGTCATTAATAAAGGCGTCCACCTCCTGCGGGGAAGGCGGCAGTCCCACCAGATCGAGCGAAACCCGGCGAATTAAAGTCGCACGATCTGCTTCTGGCATGGGCTGCAGCCTCTCCTTCTCCAGCCGCGAGAGAATGAAGGCATCAATGGAATTGTGAATGATGGATTTTGCATTCTGAATGATCGGAATAGTCGGAGTCGTCGGCGC
>JANNQW010000400.1:0-8495 GCA_031400955.1 Verrucomicrobiota bacterium | reverse complement strand
CCGTTGAGAAGCTGCTGGACGAACTGTTCCAAGGGGAATTCAGTTATGAGTTAGGAGTGAGAAGTTATGGGCAAGAAGCGAAGGAGAATTTTTTTTAACCACTAACCCATAACCCTTAACTTTCTCACGGCGTGATCGTTTCCACGTAAACAAACTTCCCGTCCTTAATAGTCAGAATCACCGCCGGCTTCGTGGCATTGCGCTTCTCATCCAAAGTGATTTTACCGGTAATGCCCTGGTAATCTTTCGTGGCAGCAATGGCGTCGCGCACTGCTTTGCCTTCGGTGGTGCCGACCTTTTTCATCGCGGCAGCTAGAATCATCATGGAGTCATAGCCAAGTGCGGCCATGGCATCTGGCGCGTTCTTGTGCTTGGCCGTGAATCTCTTGACGAAATCCTGGATGACCGGCGATGCGTCTTCCGCAGCGAAGTGATTGGAAAAAAAGTTTCCTTCCATGGCCTTGCCGGCCACCTGGGTCAGTGAGGGCGAGTCCCAGCCGTCGCCACCCAGCATCGGAGCAGTGATGCCCAGTTCATGCGCCTGCACGGCCATCAAACCGGCTTCATTATAATAGCCCGACGCAAAGATTGCATCTGGAGCCGATCCTTTGAGCGCGGTGAGCTGCGCCTTGAAATCTTTATCTCCCGAACTGTAACTCTGCTCGCTAACGATAGTGCCGCCGTTGGCCGTGTAATATTTTTTGAAAAAGTCGGACAAGCCTACGCTGTAGTCCTGCTTCACATCGGTGACGATGGCCACCTTCTTCCAGCCGCGCGCGAGGGCAAACTTCGCCATCACGGTTCCTTGAAACGGATCAATAAAACAAATGCGGAAGATATAATCACCCACTTCAGTCACCTTCGGATTCGTGGATGCCGGGGAAATCATCGGGATACCGGCCTTCTGGCAGATCGGCGCCATTTCGAGTGACTTGCCGGAAGCCACTTCGCCAAGAATGGCGACGGCCTTTTCGCGCGAAAGCAGTTTTTTGACCACGGTGCCGGCCTCGCCCTGTTTCGACTGGTCGTCCTCGGTGACCAGCTTCACTTTCTTGCCTAGCAGTCCGCCCGTCGCATTGATTTCATCCACGGCCATCTGCGTTCCTGCATGAGAACTCTGGCCAAAGGTCGCCGTGCCACCGGTCAGTGCTGCGACTTCGCCAATGACAATTTCAGTCGCAACGGGTCCGCCGCCGGCGTCTTTGCATGATGAGATCGAAAGCAGCGGAAGAGCCGCAGCCAGAAGGATGAGGTGTGACAGCCAGGTTTTCATGGCGCGATGTTAATGAGCACAGCCCAACCTTGCAAGCGCTGATATAGCTGGCTCTCACATGCAGCTTTCAGCCGCTCACTCCACACAGCAGGGACACTTCTGCACCCAGTGACCGGGCTGAATTTCCTTCAGCTTCAATCCCAGCGCCACGCTCTCCTTCCAGCGTGGATGACCCATGCGATGGCCGAAGGCACAGCCCTCAGGCGGATTGATCGGCGATGGCACATCGCCTTTTAACAGCTGACGCACGCGGCGCTTGGAGGGATCCGCCACCGGAATCGCATCCAGCAGCGCCTTCGTATAAGCGTGCAGCGGATTGCGATACAACAGCTCCGCCGGTGCGAGCTCGACGATCTTTCCGAGATACATCACGGCAACGCGGTCGCTCATGTGCCTCACCACGCCGAGGTCATGCGCGATGAAGAGATAGGCCAGGCCGAATTCGCGTTGCAGTTCCAGAAGCAGGTTCAGCACCTGGGCCTGCACGCTCATGTCGAGCGCGGACACCGGCTCGTCGCACACGATGAGCCTCGGCCTGAGCGCGAGCGATCGCGCGATGCCGATGCGCTGACGCTGACCTCCAGAGAACTCGAAAGGATAGCGATGATAAGAGTCCGGTGACAAACCGACGCGCCGCAGAAGTTCGGCAACCCACTCGTTGCGCTCGCCGCGTGTTCCCATTTTCTGGATGATGAACGGCTCTTCGAGAATCTGGCCGACGGTGTGCCGCGGATTCAAGGACTCCGCAGGATCTTGAAACACCATCTGCATCTGCCGCCGAAGAGTGCGCAGTTTCCTGCTGCCGGAACGCGTGATGTCGTTGCCCTCGAAAACCACCTGCCCTGCGGTGGGTTTCAAAAGACGCACGACCGCCTTGGCGACGGTGGACTTGCCACAGCCGCTCTCGCCCACAAGCCCGAGCGTTTCACCCGGCGCAAGACTGAAAGAGACTCCGTCCACGGCCTTGCAATGCGCTTTCGTGGTGTAGAAAACACCTCCGCGCACGGGATAATGCACTTTCAAATCATGGACGGCGAGCAGGCTCATATCGCAGAAAGTTTGGCGGCAAAACAAGCGCACGCTTCGACGCCATGGCCTCCGCCGCATTCACGCCAGGGCTGGCGTTCGGAAGTCACGCGTTCCTCGTGCGCATTCGGACAGCGGGAAGCAAAGCGGCAGCCCGCCGGCATTTCGCGCAGACCGGGAACCATGCCCGGAATCACGGGCAGCGACGTCTTCGGCGGGTGATCCAGCTTGGGCAGACAAGCCAGGAGTCCCTGCGTGTAGGGATGCAACGGTGTGGCAAAGATTTTTTCCACGGAGCCGCGTTCGGCGATGCGGCCGGCATACATGACTGCCACATCATCGCAGGTTTCCGCCACCACGCCGAGATCGTGCGTGATCAGGATGACCGCCATGCCGGTCTCACGCTGGAGGCGTTTGAGCAGATCGAGAATCTGCGCCTGCACCGTGACGTCGAGCGCGGTCGAGGGTTCGTCCGCGATCAGCACGCGCGGGTTGCACGAGAGCGCCATCGCGATCATCACGCGCTGCCTCATGCCGCCGCTGAGCTGGTGGGGAAATTCATTCACGCGCTGGTCCGGCGCAGGGATGCCGACCCATTTCATCAGTTCCACAGCGCGCTTTAGCGCATCGGTGGCAGACATGCTTTTGTGAATCTGGATGTTCTCGATGATCTGCCGACCTACGCGATGCACCGGATTCAGCGCGGTCATCGGCTCTTGAAAAATCATCGCGATGTCATTGCCCCGCACGCGGCGCATTTCTTCCAGCGGCAGCTTGGCAAGATCGCGTCCGTCAAAGATCACCTCCCCGCCCAGGATGCGGCCCGCAGGCCTCGGCAGGAGGCGCATGATGCTCATGGCGGTGACGCTCTTGCCACAGCCGCTCTCTCCGACGATGCCGAGCGTCTTGCCCGATTCCAGCGTGAAGCTCACGTCATCCACGGCCGTCAACATGCCCTCGTCAGCCTGGAAGCCGACACGCAAATTGCGAACCTGTAGCAGCGGCGCGCTCATTTCTTTGCCTCCTGAGTTTTGAGATTCTGGTCGAAGATAAGCTCGGTCTCGGGGAACTTTCTGCCTTCGCGCATCACCTTCTCGGTTTCGCGCTTCACATCTTCATCAATCCAGTGCACATGGTTCTGCAGCGGCAGGCTGCTCACGGCCACGTTGAATGTTTTCTCTGGAAACTTCACCCAGCGCCAGTAGGCGATGCGGTAATAGTTCTGCTCATAACCGGGAATCCACACGGCCTCGTCATGGATCATCTGGTCCGCGCCCCAGGAGGCTTTCCTCATGTCCTCCACGGAAGTGGCGCGCCTTTCCGCCTCGCAGAACTTGTCCATGCGCGGATCGGCGAAGCTCGTAAAATTGTTCGTGTTCGGCTTCGGCGCTTTGCCGTCCTCCATGTAGGCATCCTTCGAGTGAAAGCTCTGGAAGTGATCCGGAAAAGGCGGCTGTGCGTTGAGCGCGATGGACGCGAGCTGATGTTTCTTCTGCGTCGCCTTCTGAAAAAAGGCGGTGCTGTCCATGCCTTCCAGTTTGTATTCCAGCCCGCACTTCACTGCTTCCTCCTTGAGACGCTGCATGACTTTCTGCACCGTCTCGCTTTTCCGGTGCAGGATGGTCAGCGAGAGCCGCTCGCCCTTGTCGTTCACGAGAATGCCGTCCGGTCCCGTCTTCGTGAAGCCCGCTTTCGCAAAATGTTCTCGCGCCTTCTCAACATCGAACGGGCGCGCCACGATCGGCGGATCACCCAGCAGCGGATAACCCTGGTTCATGGCGTTGAGCCGCTGGAAATCGCCGCGCAGGTCGAAGTCGATCACCTTCTGATAATTCGTCGCGTAGCAGAGACCGAGGCGCAGATCCTTGTTGTTCATCGGAGGCACGGCCAGGTTCAACCACAGGCCTGCCATGGAGCTGGGCCAGATGTTGTAGAACTTCGCCTTGTGAATGTAGCCGTTGTAAACCTCCGGGATTTCCATTTTCTCATACCAGAAATCCGGGACGGCCATCAGCAGCTCCTCGGCGTCCAGCTCGCCCTGCCGCAGCAGCTCGAATACCTTTTCCTGCAACCGAACCACGCGGTAAACGATGCGGTCCACATTGAAGCGATTCTTGTAGAACTTCTGGTCCTTCGCCCACCAGTCCTTCACGCGGGTGAGCGTGATGCTGCGGCCGAACTTGATGTTGTCCTCGCGAATCTCATAAGGACCGCAGGTAGGACGGCAGCGCCATTGGTAACGCCGTTCAAAGTCAGGACCGAATTCGCTGAAAAAGCGGCGCGACTTGGGAAAGATATTTGCAAAATACGGCGCGAGCGGCTTGGCCTCGGTCAGCGTGATCGAAAGCGTGCGGGCGTCGTAGCGCGTGATGTTCGTGTAGTTCGTGGAATACCACTCGTTGCCGAAGGGGTTTTTCGGATACTCGCTGAGCTGCATGTAGAACTCGTTGAAGAAATCGTCCGCCTCCACCGAGTCGCCATCGGAAAACCGCGCGGAGGGATCAATCTGGAAAAATACCGTCCGTCCGTCAGCAGCCACCGCCCAGCGCGAGGCCACGGCCGGAATGACGTTGCCGGTGTCCGGATGCAGCGTGACCAGGGCCATTTCCACGTCATCATAATGGTAGCCCCGAAAGGAACCGTTGTTGTTCTCCCCCAGCACGCGCAGCGTCGCTGGGAAAGACAAAATGAAATTCCGCATGGTGCCGCCTTTACTGGCGCGCTCGTCGCCTATCTCAGGCTCGCCCATGCCGTCCTCCCACTTCAAATCTCCCGGCACGTCCTCCGGTTTCGCGAAGGTGAAGAAATCCGGCTTCTTCAGCCGTTCGCGCACCGCGACAATTTCCATCTGGGCATCAGCTATTTTGACGGCATCGGATTCCTTGGCGATCTGCTCCGCCAGTTGCTTCTCCTGTTCCTGCAAACTCGCCAGCAACTTCTTGTTGTAGAAGCTCCAGAAAGCATCGCGCTCCTTCGTGCCGTCGTAAGGAGGAAAGTCAGCGGCTTTCACGGCTCCTCCTGGAGAGATGAGCAGCGCGAACAAAAGCTGAAAACTGAAAACTGAGAGCTTCATTGGTAGGTGGAAAACTTCTTCGGATCAAACGCCTCGCGCAACGCTTCGCCTACAAACGTCACCAGGAGCAGGACAAAGACCATCGCAACAAACATGGAGACGGAAATCCAGGGCGCTGTAAGATGGTTCATGCCGTCGTCAAACAGCCAGCCCCACGAGGCATAAGTTTCCGGCAGCCCGAAACCGAGGAAGGAAAGCGCCGTGAGCGACGAGATGATGCCCGCGACGCTGAAGGGCACGAAGGTCACCACCGTGGCCAGCATGTTCGGCAACAGATAGCGCACCAGAATGCGCCAGGTGCCCGCGCCTTGCAGCCGCGCGGCGGAGATGTAGTCGCGCTCCTTTTCCTTGTAGGCCAGCGCGCGCAGCGAATACGTCAGGCCGGTCCATGAGAACAGACAGATGACGCCCAGCAAAATCGGCAGATTGATCTCCGCGATCGTGACGATGCTGACCACGATCATGACAATATAAAGAAACGGAAGTTCCTCGATGATCTCAATGACGCGCTGCATGGCCAAATCGAAGAAGCCTCCAAGGAAACCCATGAGCGATCCGACCGTCACGCCCACGCCGTAAGTGAAGGCCAGGAAAAGCAGGATCGCCTTGAGGTTCACCTGCCAGCCTCCGTAAATTTGCGACAGCACATCCCAGCCTTTGCTGTCCGTGCCCAGATAATGCCGCGCGCCCCACATCGGCGGTATCGGCGGATACACCACGGACTCCAGCGAAGTCGTCGCTGCTTTTTCAAACTCCGCCTGCGGCATCTCGCCCGTCCATTTTTCCCGCACCTTCACTCCGGCCTTGTATTCCGCGGACACCGCCAGCCCGCCGTTCTTCGCGTAGCCGATCCACTCTCCCGCCGGCAGTCCGTCGCGCAGGCGGAACTCGCTGTGCTTCGAGTCCCGCGCATCTGCGTAGTAACGTCGCGCACGGCCAGAGAACGGCTCCTTCTCGCCGGCGGCAAACCATTTCTCCCCGCGTTGCTCGAGAGCGATGGATTGCTTCGTATCCGAATCCAGCACCGGATCCCACGGAACCGGCGGCATGATGACGAATGCATTTTTTCCGATCTTCGTCAACTCCCGCCAGTTCACCTCCTGTTCGCCGGGAAATCCAAAGTCCTTCGCCTGATAACGATGCTTCACAAAGGCAGGAAAATAATTTTTGCCCTCGTAACTGACATACAACGCGCGCCGGCCCACGATCACCTGGTCAAGCAATGCCAGCGCGATCAGCACAACGATGATGCGCAGCGACCACAGTCCGCGCTTGATGCTGCGGAAGCGGCGGAAGCGCAGCAGCGTCACCGGCGTCCAGCGGATGTCACGCGACAGCCGGACAATGCCAAAGGTGCCTCCGACCAGCAGCAGCGCCGAGCTGGTCCAGCCAAAAGCCGGCCCGTTGCTGAAGAACCACGACGCTGACGGCAATTCCAGCCCGGCCAGTTCGCCCAGGATGGCGAGCGCACCCGCGATGATGGCGGCGATGGAGAGTTTGCGGTTCATGTGTCACTCAAACCGGATGCGCGGATCGAGACGCGCGGTGATGACATCGGACAGGACGTTGCCGAGCATGAGCAGGAGGCCGCCCAGCGTCACCGTGCCCATCACGATCGGATAATCCTTTTCCAGCAGCGCGTTGAAGCCCATCAGACCGAAACCGTCGATGTCAAAAATGCGCTCGATGAGAAAGCTGCCCGCCACCAGAACCGTGAGCGCCTGTCCCATCGTTGCCGCCACCGGGATGAAGGAATTGCGCAAGGCATGGCTGATGACCGCCTTGCGGAACGGCAGGCCCTTGGCCACGGCGGTGCGCACATAATCGCTCGCGAGCTGATCCAGCAGATTGTTTTTCACAAGCATCGTGAGAGACGCAAAACTGCCCACCAGATAGCACGCCAGTGGAAGCGCTGCGTGATGGAGCAGGTCGCCGATCTTGCCAAAAAATCCCAGTTCATCGAAGCCTGCGCTGACAAATCCTTCCAGCGGGAACCAGCGCAGACGCGCCGCGAAAACCACCATGAGGAAGACACCGAGAGCGAACGACGGAATCGCATAACCGAAGAAAATCAGCACCGAAGTCACCGTATCGGTCGGCGTGCGGTGTTTGATCGCCTTCAAAACTCCCAGCGGGACGCACACCGCATAAGTCAGCACCAGCGAGGCCAGCCCGAAGAATAGCGAAATAGGAAAGCGCCGCTGCATCATTGTCCACACCGGCTCGCTGTAGCGCGTGGATTCGCCGAGATTGCCCTGAAGCACGCCGGAGAATTTTGGCTGGTAGATTATGGCGACATACGGCTGCGGCTTGTCGAGCTTCTGTCCCGGATTGACCTTCTCCCATGACTTCCGCTGCTGCTCAGGAGTGATGATGCGCGCACGCCAGGAAGCGGCGTCCGTTCCGCTCGCTGGCACGATCTTCGCCTTGCCGCCAGCATCGCGCTTCACGGTCACAGTGTTCGCTGTGCCGGGAATTTTCACCTGCGTCTCCATCTTTCCCTCGGCAAAATCCGCGCGCGAACGGTTCGTCTCCTTCGGAATGATGCCGAACCATGCAGCGTAGGCTTCAAAGAAACCTTTGTCGTGCCCATACTGCTCCTGCAACTTGAGCAACTGCCCCGGCGTCAGGCCCGATGACTGCTGCCTTCCGCCGCCGCCTCCGCGCTCGCCCTGGCTCTTCATCCGGGCCTCGAGCAATGCCTGCTCCATCGGACCGCCTGGAGTGAAGCGGATGATGAAGAACACCACCAGCGTCATTCCGATCAGCGTCGGCGGAATCAAAAGCAGGCGGCGGATTAAATAGGCTCCCATTTATTTTTTAATGGCGAAACTTGGATGAAAACGACAGTAGATACAAGAATAAATAATCCATTCTGCGAACGCCCGCCGGTCATACTTATTGTTGACTCTGGCATCAGCCGACTGACCATTGCCGCCCATGAAAACAAAGCTGATCCAGCTTGCCGCCATCGCGATCATCATCGCGGGCGCGGTTTATTTTCATCACGAAAGACAGACCCGGCCCGCGCGCGTGAAACTCGCTGCGGAAAAAGGCATTCTACTAATAGGCAACGGCACGGACATCGAAACGCTCGATCCCCACATGGCCAACGGCCAGCCG
>JANNQW010000399.1:0-14234 GCA_031400955.1 Verrucomicrobiota bacterium | reverse complement strand
GTTGCAATACATCGCGCTGCGCGTGCGGGAGGAGATGAAGAACACCCCGGCCAACTGGTGCGATCTGAACGCCACGTTCCCCGAGGCGCGGCTTACCTTCCCGCCCATCTTTAATGACGAGCCGCTGGTGCGCGATTATTTCTTTAATCTGTTTTCAAAATCATCCGTGAACGAGGAAACCGTGGACGCAAATACCACGATCAGCCCCTACACGGATTTCGTCAATGCCGACTGGCTCAAGCAGTGGCTCGCGGAGGCGTTGATCACTTCCGGCAGGGACAAGCCGGAGCGCTGGGCCTCATTGCTCTCGGCATCCGCTTTCCAGTTTCTGAAAGACCGGGTGGACATCGACTTCGCTTTGCAGAACAAGCCCTTCGTCAATGTGGGCGATGACGTGAGCCTCGATCTGCATGTGAAGAACGTGCCCCAGCTCATTGTGCGCATTTATGAAATCAATACACTCGGATTTTTCCTGCAAAACCAGCGCCAGCTCAACACCGACCTCAATCTCGACGGTCTCGTCGCCAACACCGAAGCTACGCATTCCTACTCGGAGACGCCTTACCAGCGCGTGCGGCGCAGCTTCGGTTTTCCGGAATTGAAGGGCAAACGCGGCGTCTGGGTCATCGAGTTCATCGGCGGCGGACGTTCCAGCCGCGCGTTGATCCGCACCGGCCAATGGAATCTCGTGCAGCGGACCGGCGCGGCGGGCGATCAGCTCACGGTGCTGGATGAAAACCACGCGCCCGTGAAAGACGCCGTCGTGTGGCTCGACGGCCGCAAATTCACGCCGGATGCGAAGACCGGTTCCATAACCGTTCCATTCTCGGCGAAGCCAGGCCGACGTCCGGTCATCCTGGCCGACAAGGACGGCACCTTTGCCACGCTCACGGAATTTGAGCATCACGCGGAAAACTATCAGCTCGACGCGCAGTTTTTCCTGAACCGCGAGCAGTTGATCGCCGGGCATGAAGCGACGCTGGCCGTGAGGACGGCCCTCCTCGCGGGCAGCGCCCTGCAGCCGCTGGCGCTGCTGAAAGATGCGAAGCTGTCCGTTACCACCACCACGCTCGACGGCGTCAGCACCACGAAGGAAGTGAAGCCGCTCAAGCTGGAGTCAGGCAGTCTGCTGACGCATGTCATCGCGATCCCCGACCGCCTGCAATCCATCAGCGCCACGCTCTCCGCATCGGTGGAGCAGATGAGCAAAGGACAGACAAAAGCCATTGTCACCCGGAGCCGCTCATGGAGCATCAACGGCATCGACGCCTCGGAACTGACGCGTGCCGGACATTTTTCCAAGATGGGCGACTCGCACATCTTTGAACTTCTGGGCAAGAACGGCGAGCCTGCGCAAGACCAGCAGGTGGTCTTCAATTTCTGGCGCACCGGTCATTCCCAGACTGTCCATGTGCCATTGCGCACGGATGAAAAAGGCCGGGTGCAACTCGGCAGGCTCGAAGGCATCAATCACATCGCCGCCACAGCCACAGGCATCACGCAGTGCCACGCCTATCCCACGCGTGACCAGCTCCTCAGATCAAACCAGATCAATGCGGGCGCGGATGATGTCATCGAAATTCCAGTCGCCGATGAATTCAAGGCCGCGAACTACGCGCTGCTGGAACTGCGCGAAGAAAATCCCGTCGCCGACCGCAGCGAGCTGATCAATCCGCCCGCCGAAGGAAAAGGTGCGAACGTGTTCACCATTTCGGGTCTCGCGCCGGGAGATTACCGGCTAGTGCTTCGCGACTCCGATGACACCGTGGTGAAAATTCGCATCACGAAGGGCAAGGCCGGTTACGGCTGGGTTTTCGGCGGCAAACGCAATCTGGAAATTCGCGGGCTGCATCCCCTGAACATCACCGGCACGGCGGTGGAAGGGAATGATTTCGTGATCAAACTGGCAAACGGAAATCCCTACACGCAGGTCAGTGTCGCGGCATCGCGCTTCCATCCTTCGCTGCCGGTGTTCGGTTCACTGTCGGGCTTCTTGCGTTTGTCACCTTCCATGCTGGAACCGGCACAGATGCCGAACCTTTACTCCGCCGGACGCGAGATCGGCGATGAATACCGCTACATTCTCGACCGCCGCTTTGCGAAAATTTTTCCTGGCAACATGCTCACGCGTCCCGGTCTGCTGCTGAATCCTTGGGAACTGCGCATTACCGGTCAGTCGGAGTTGCTCTCGAAAGGCGGCGAGGCTGCCGGTGCCACACGCGGCGGACGGGTCGGAGTTGGAGGAATTGGCAAGCTCGAGGCATCAGAGCCCGCCGATAGAGACGCACGCATGGCTGTCGCGGCCGGCGCCAATCTCGATTTCCTGGCCAGCACCGCGCCGGTGCTGCTCAACCTGGTGCCTGACAAAAACGGCGTCGTGCGTGTTCCGCTGAAGCTGCTGGGCGACCGTCAGTTCATCGAAGTGTATGCCGAAGATTTGTCCAACGCCGTGCAGCGTCATTTCACGCTGCCGGAGCAGGGCACCAAGTTCACCGACCTGCGGCTGGCCAGATCACTTGATCCCGCAAAGCCCTTCTCGGAAAAGAAACAGGCCACCGTCTTGCAGACCGGTGCGGCCCTGACGCTGGCCGATATCCGCACCAGCGAGATGGAAGCCTACGACACACTGGGCGGCGTGTTCAGTCTCTACACCACTCTGAGCGGCAGCCCGGAACTGGCGAAGTTCGCCTGGATACTCGACTGGCCGAAGCTCAAGGACGACGAGAAGCGCGCGAAATACAGTGAGTTCGCCTGTCATGAATTGAGCTTCTTCCTCTCTCGCAAAGACCCGCAGTTTTTTGAAAAGATCATCAAGCCCTATTTGGCGAACAAGAAGGACAAGACCTTCCTCGATGAATATCTCCTGGGCCTGGATATGCACCGGCATCTTGAACCCTGGCGCTATGCTAGGCTGAACGCCGCCGAGCGCGCGCTGCTGGGCCGTCGTCTGCCGGAGGAAACGAAAAACGCCGCACGTCATCTGCGCGAGCGTTGGGAGCTGATTCTGCCGAACTACGCGGAGGAAGATCGTCTCTTTGAAACCGCGCTGCGTGGTCGGGCACTGGATATCGTTAATTCAGGCGGCTTCGTCTACTCTGATGGCAAAAATGCTTATGATGCACCAGCCAAAAGCACCAGTGAAATGTTCAGAGGAGAAAAAGCGAAGCTCAAGGCGGCAGAAGCTCCTGGCGCAGCCATGGCCCAACCCGCGTCCTCCGCTAGATATGCGTTGTCAAACGCTCCGGTTGCTGAGGAGGCTGCGGCAGATGAATTTTTCAGCCGGCAGGTAGAAAGCAAAAAACAGTTGGGCAAGGACAAGCTTGAAAGAGGCAGGGAATCTCAGTTAAAAGAATTGGAAGGCTTGAAGAGGGACGCCGACGACATGGATATGCTTGGTGATCTCACCATCGACGCCGAACTTGTGGATGCGAAACGAGCTCAGGTGCGTGCCTACTATCGTCAGCTTGGTCCGGTCAAGGAATGGGCGGAGAATAACTATTGGCATCTGCCGCTGGCGCAACAGGGTGCGGAACTCATCGCGGTGAACGCCTTCTGGCGCGATCTCGCGGAATGGGACGGCAAGGGCGCGTTCGTCTCCTCGCATCTGGCGGAGGCTCATCACAGCTTCGCAGAGATCATGCTCGCCCTCGGCGTGCTCGATCTGCCGTTTGAAGCGCCGAAGCATGGATCGAAAGCCGCCGACGGCCGCATGACCATCACCGCCGGCGGCGCGGTTGTGATCTATCACAAGGAAATCCTTCCTTCCGCCCCCGTCCCCCCAGGGCAGCACCAGGAGCTGCTGGTGAGCCAGGCCTTCTTCCGCCACGGCGACCGCTACCGCATGAAGGGAAATTTGAAGTTCGACAAATACATCACCACGGAATTCCTCAGCGGCGCGGTCTATGGCGCGAACATCGTGGTGACGAATCCCTCCAGCGCGCCGGCCGATCTCGATTTGCTGCTCCAGATTCCTCAGGGCGCGCTGCCCGTGATGCGGAGTCGCGTGACCTCCAACCAGCACATCATGCTGGAGCCCTACACGACGCGCACCTTCGAGTATTATTTCTACTTCCCCATGCCAGGCGCGGGCGGACTGAAGTTTGCGCACTATCCGGTGAACACCAGCGTGCGCGGCACGGCGGTGGCGGCGGCAGCGGCCTTCTCGTTCAATGTCGTGAACAAGCTCACCGAGGTGGACAAGGCCTCGTGGGATTATATTTCGCAATACGGCACCGATGCCGAGGCGTTCACGTTCCTGGAGCAGAACAACATCGAGCGCCTCAATCTGGAGCGCATCGCCTGGCGCTGCCGCAAGGACGCCGGTTTCTTCCGCAAGCTGATCACCCTGCTGGAGCAGCGCCATCGCTATGACGCCACGATTTACAGCTACGGCGTGATGCACAACGATCCTGCTCCGATGCGCGAATACCTGAGGCACCGGAACGACTTCATCGCGCGCTGCGGAGCGTGGTTTGATTCTAGGCTGGTCACTGTCGATCCCATCGAGCGCCGCAGTTACGAGCATCTGGAGTATTCCCCGCTCGTGAACCAGCGCGCACACCGGGTCGGAAACGAGCGCCGCATCGCCACGCCGGAGCAGCGCACGCAGTATTTGTCGCTCATGAACATCCTGGCCCACAAGCCGAATATGGAAGCCATCGACAACATGAGCGTGACCTATCATCTCTTCCTCCAGGATCGCGTGGACGAGGCGCTGGCGCGTTTCCGCCAGGTGAACGCGGCGGAACTGCCCGTGAAAATCCAGCACGACTACCTCAAGTGCTACGCCGCCTTCTACGAGGGCAACCTCGCCGAAGCGCGCGGCATCGCCAGCCAGCGCTCCGCAGAACCGGTCACGCGCTGGCGCGATTTGTTCGCGGAAGTTTCCTCGCAGATCGACGAAGTCGAAGGCAAGACTGCCAAGACAAACGACAAGCCCGACCGCGAGAAAGCGCAGGCCGCGCTGGCGGCCACGGAGCCGTCCTATGAGTTCAAGATCGAGAAACAAACGCTGAACCTCACCTGGAAAAACCTGAAGGAAGTCACCGTGAACTATTACCTGATGGATCCCGAGTTCGCCTTCAGCAGCAGCCCCTTCGCCGGTCAGGGCGCGGGCCGCTTCTCCATCATCAAGCCCAACAAGACTGCGCGTCTCGAACTCCCGGCGGGCCGCGACAGCTTCGAAGCTCCGCTGCCTGCGGAATACGCCAGGGCCAACGTCTTGGTCGAAGTTCTCGGCGCCGGACAACGCAAGGCCAAGGCACATCACGCGAACACGATGAAGCTCACCGTCTCGGAAAACTACGGCCGCGTCGAAGTGCGCGAAAGCGGCAGCGACAAGGCGCTACCCAAAGCCTATGTGAAAGTCTATGCGCGATTGCAAGGCGGCACCGTGCGCTTCTTCAAGGACGGTTACACTGATCTGCGCGGGAGATTCGATTACGCCAGCCTGAACAGTCCCGCGAACCCGCAGAATCCGGTTCCCATGCGCGGCGCAGACATGCCCGCCAACGGCCTCGACTACCAGATGCTCAAGCCCGGCGAACTGAACTCCGTGGAAAAAATTTCCATCCTCGTGATGAGCGAATCGAATGGCGCGGAGGTCAAGGAGGTGGCACCGCCGAGCGAATAGTGGGCTGCCGACCCACTTGGTGCAGCGCAGAACAAACAAGCAGAACATGAAAACCCTCTCGATAGCAATCGCAATGTTTGCAGTGTTAGCCACTACGCTGCGGGCTGATTTCCTTTCTCCGTTCGCAGATTACAAAGTTGGCACTACGGCCACTTCGGGCGGACAGATAGTGGCTGTCGAACGCAAGGGAGGCGGCACGGATTATTTTGTTCGTTGCAGCACATGCACCGGTCCCAGAGACATCCCGGCGGAGATTCCATCCAGTCTGCTAACTGGAGTGGTGCTTAATCTCGCAGCGGATATTACCGCAATCATCAAGGAGCGGGGGGATGACAAAAGCAAATCCAAGGAGCGCTATTTGGTGGTGCAGAAAATTGAGATTATGAAGAAATGAAAAACACGAACATGAACATGAAACAAATCCTGTCACGTCGCTGCATCCTTCTCGGGGTGCTGGGTCTTGTCGCTCTTTGCGCTCCGAAAATATCCGCCGCCGCTCCCGTGCTGGAGAACGTGGAATGGGTGCTCATCGAACTCAACGGCAAGGCGGTGAAAGCCCCGGAAAAGTGGAAGACGCGCGGGGCAACCTTGAAGCTGGATGCGAAAGAAAAACGCGCTCACGGCGTTTCCTTCGTCAATCAATACGGTGCCCGTTATGATTTGAAGGACAACACGTTGAGGTTTGCCGGCGGGATGATGACGGCGATGGGCGGCAGCAACCGGGAAGAAGTGCAGGCGGAGACGGATTATCACGACATGCTCAAAGGCGTCTCAGGCTGGCGCATCACGGACGGCAAGCTGGAGCTTCTGGCGGCAGAAAAAGTCGTGGCGCGGTTCGCGGAGAAGGTTGAACCCAAAAAGTAAACCGTCAATCTAAAGCCAGACACCAAACAAAATACACGAACATGAATACGAAACACACTCTGTCACGTCGCTGCATCATCACCGGGGCGCTTGGTCTTGTCGCCCTTTGTGTTCCGAAAATTTCCGCCGCCGCTCCCACGCTGGAGAACGTGGAATGGGTGCTCATCGAAATGAGCGGGAAAGCGGTGGAAGCCCCGGTCAAGTGGAAGACGAATGGGGCGACCTTGAAGCTGGATGCGAAAGAAAAAAGCGCTCACGGCGTTTCCTTCGTCAATCAATACAGTGCCGGTTATGAACTGAAGGACAACACGTTGAAGTTTAGCAATGGGGGGATGACGTTGATAGGCGGCGACCGGAATAAATTGCGCTTGGAGACGGAATACCACCACATGCTCAGCAGCGTCTCAGGCTGGCGCATCACGGACGGCAAGCTGGAGCTTCTGGCGGCAGAAAAAGTCGTGGCGCGGTTCACGGAGAAGGTTGAAACTAAAAAATGAAACCATCAATATGAACACACAACACACTAAAACACGTCGTCGCATTATCCTGCTGGCCCTTGGCCTTGCAGCAATGGACATTACCAAAATCCCCGCCGCCACTCCCGTGCCGGAGAACGTGGATTGGGTTCTCATCGAGCTCAACGGCAAGGCGCCGGTCGGGGGCGATGCCGCAACCTTGAAACTGAATGCGAACGAAAAAGTCGTGAGTGGATCGACCTCCGTCAACGGTTACGGCGGCAAGTATGAGCTGAAGGACGGCGCGCTGAAGTTCGACTCACTAATGACCTCATTGAGAGCGAGCGTTGATTCGGGATCAATGGAATTGGAACGGGAATTTCTTGATATGCTCAAACAAGTCACCGGTTGGCGCCTCGCTGGCGGCAAGCTGGAGCTTTTGCAGTGCGAAAAAATCGTGGCGCGGTTCGCGGAGAAGGCCTTGGCCAAATAATAAACCTTCAATCTGAAACCGAACACCAAACAAAATACACGAACATGAATACTCAACACACCCGGTCACGTCGGCGCATCCTCCTGGGGGCGCTTGGTCTTCTGATTCTTGCTGTCCCGAACATTCCCGCCGCAACACCGGTGCCGTTCAACGTCGATTGGGTGCTTGCCGAAATGAACGGCAAGGCCGTGGAAGCCCTGACCGGTGGCAAAACGTGGCATGCGACTCTGAAGCTGGATGGGGAGAAGAAGCGCGCAAGCGGCGTGTCCTTCGTCAACCGCTACAGCGGCACGTATGAGATGAAGGACAGCGCACTGACGTTTGGCCGGATGATCACCACAAGAATGGCCAGCACGAACACGGAGGCCAACAAAGCGGAGCAGGATTTCCACGCCATGCTCAAAGATGTCAACGGCTGGCGCCTCACGGACGGCAAGCTGGAACTTCTGGCGATTGATAAAGTCGTGGCGCGGTTCACGGAGAAAGCTGAAGCCAAGAAGTGAAGGAAGTCGACCCACTATTGATATTCCCCAAGCAGCTCGGCCGCCTTCTCCGGCGCGACGGCTTCATGGAAGTCATCCTCCACCATGCACACCGGGCCGGTGCCGCAGCTCGCGAGGCATTCGGCGAATTCGATGCTGTATTTCCCATCCGGGCTGACGGCGATGGGGTGATGATGATCCACGTGCGAGCGGTCGATGCAGGCTGTTTTGCAGAGAGATTCCATCAGTTCGTAGCTGCCGGCCATGGCGCAGGAAAGCGTGCGGCAGACGCGGATGTGATATTTGCCCGGCGCAGTCTGGCGGAAGCCAGGATAGAACGTCACAACCTCCAGCACCTGGATCGGTTCGAGCTCGAGTTTTTTGGCGACCCAGGTCACGGCTCCATCGTTGATGAATCGGAAGTGATGCTGGAACAGATGCAGCAACGGCAGCACGGCGCTGCGCTTGGCGGGGTAATGCGTGAGCACCTCGTCGATTTTGGCTTCAAGCTGACTGGGAATCTCCATACGAAACTGAAGCATGCTTCCTGCGTGAAGGGCGGCAAGATGAAATTGTGAAAAATTTCACAATGTGGTGGCTTTCTTGAAGGCGGTCCTGACGTTCTAGAGGCTGGGGCGGAACATTGACGTGACTGGGCGCAGTTTCTGCGTAGCGGCTCAGATGAACTCGTTAGCGACGACTCTCGCGAATTTTCGCTTGAGCCGGAGGCGGAGCGAGAGCAAAGAGCATGGAATCCATTTAACTGAAACCCTCCGCAGCATTCACAAATCATGGCTCTCGTCTCAAAAGGTCTCGAAGGCGTCGTCGCCGCGGAAACGCGGCTCGGCGAAGTGAAGGGCGCGGAAGGCATCCTGTTCTACTGCGGCTACGACATCAACGAACTCGCCGGCAAGGTCAGCTACGAGGAGGTGGTGTATTTGCTCTTCCACCAGCGGTTGCCGAATCGCGCGGAACTCGACGAGCTCACCACCGCCTTGCGGGCCGAGCGCGAGCTGCCGAAGGGCGTGATCGACTTCCTGGCCAGCGCGCCGAAAAGCGCGAAACCCATCGACATCATGCGCACGGCCGTGTCCATGCTCGGCTGCTACGACACGCTGCGCCATGATCTTGACATGGGCGAGCAGCGGGCGACGGCGATCAAGCTGGTGTCGCAGATCGGGATCATTGCCGCGTATTTCCATCGCGCTCGCCAGGGCTTGAGCCTGCCGCCCGTGCGCAGGGATCTGAGCGAGGCCGCGCACTTCCTCTATCTCATCAACGACGAAGTCCCGAGCAAGGAGGCTGAGCAGACTCTCGACGTGGCCTACGTGCTGCATGCGGAGCACGGCTTCAACGCCAGCACGTTCACCTCGCGTGTCGTTGCCAGCACACTGTCAGACATGTATTCCGCCATCAGCGCCGCCATCGGCGCGTTGAAGGGCCCGCTCCACGGTGGTGCTAACGAGGGTGTGATCCACATGCTCGAGGAGATCGGCAGCCTGGACAAGGTGGACGCCTGGGTGGCCGACGCGCTGGCGCAGAAGAAGAAAATCATGGGCATCGGTCACCGCGTTTACAAGGTGCTCGACCCGCGCGCGCCGCATCTGAAGGACATGGCCATCAAGCTGAGTAACCAGCTTGGTGAGGCCAAATGGATCCAGATGTCCGAACGTATCGCGACCATCATGCGCGAAAAGAAGGGGCTGAACGCGAACGTGGATTTCTATAGTGCCACCGTTTACTACAGCCTCGGAATCCCGCCTGATCTCTTCACGCCCATCTTTGCCATCTCCCGCATGGCCGGATGGACCGCGCATGTTCTGGAGCAGTGGAGCGAGAACCGTCTGTTCCGCCCGCTGTCCGAATACGTCGGCAAGCCGTATGGGCAGAAGGTGGTGGCGGTTGATCAGCGGTAAAAGTTGACGAGTTCAGCGTTGGTAATACCGTATTACCATGCCGACCATCACCTTCAAAGTTTCACCTGATGAAGCCCGCAGGCTGCGAGCCGCAGCGCGTGGTGCGCGACTCACGGTGTCCGAGTATTTGCGGAAGAAGGTGCGGGGTGCGCCGAAGAAGAAGACAAAGTCTCCGCTCACGAAGCGCTGTCCACTTACAGGGGTGGAGATTTTCCACGGAACGCCTGACATGATCCCTTTGACCACGGAGACCGTCAGGGAAATGCTGGCGGATTTCCCGTGAATTATCTTCTCGATGTGAATGTGCTCGTGGCCTGGGGTTGGGACGATCATCCACACCACCAACGCGCGATTCACTGGGTCAATGATGCCCGCTCGCATGGGACTGACGGGCTGTTCACTTCGGCGATTCCTCAGATGGGCTTCGTGCGCGTTTCTGTGCAGCGTTCTTCGGCCACGGTCACTCCAGAATCAGCCGGGCAGACCTTGAAGAAGATGCTGACTTGGCTGGGCAAGTCGCATCGTTTCATCGCAGACGACCAGGCATCATTCATCTGGCCTGCATGGTGTCGCGGAGCCGGACGCACGACGGATGCGCATCTGCTCGCGCTCGCGGAAGCGAACGGCGCGAAGCTGGCCACATTCGATTCAGGTATCCCGGGCGCATTCGTGATTCCTTGACGGATTATTTTGTGTCGTCCAGAGACACGCTGCATTCGTTGTATCTTCTATTATGACCTCCATCCCCACCTTCCAGCTCCTCGACGCCCTGAAATGGCGTTACGCTACGAAAGCTTTCGATCCCGGTAAAAAAATCCCCGCCGACATCTGGGCTGCGCTGGAGGAATCGCTGGTGCTCACGCCCTCGTCGTTCGGTCTGCAGCCGTGGAAATTCCTCGTGATCACGGACAAAGCCTTGCGCGAATCATTGGTGCCTCACGCATGGAACCAGCGGCAGATCGCGGATTGCTCTCACCTCGTGGTCATGCTGGCGAAAAAGACCGTGGGCGAACCGGACATCGACAAGCTGATCCACCGCATGGTGGAGATTCGCGGCGGCACGGCGGATGCCCTCGCCGCTTACAAAGGCATGATGATGGGCAGTCTCGTGCAAGCCCCGCCGGAGTTTATCGTGGATTGGTCGAAGAAGCAGACCTATATCGCGCTCGGCCAGTTCATGGGCGCTGCGGCTGCGCTCGGCATCGACACCTGCCCGATGGAAGGTTTCGTTGCATCCAAGTTTGACGAAATTCTCGGCCTCAACAACACGGATTACACCACGGCAGTGCTCTGCCCGGCGGGCTATCGCTCGGCAGACGACAAATATGCCACACTGCCAAAGGTTCGATACAAGGCTGAAGACGTGATCGAACATCGCTAAAGAGCAGTCACAGAGAACTGGCCCGGTCTTGGCCGAGTTTGTGAAATTTTTCACAAATTCGCCTTGCGGCTTTCTTCTGCGGACAAATACTGGCTGGCGCGATCCCATTTCTGATGAGCACCACCACCGTCACTGACACGAATTCCACGACTGCCGTGGCGATGGTAAACGTGCAGATCAACGGCACCTGGCACAAGTTCCCCAAGGGCACGCGCATGATCGAGGCTTGCCGCCAGGTGGAGGCGCTGGTGCCGCATTATTGCTATCACCCGAAGCTGTCGTCGCCGGGCAACTGCCGTATGTGTCTCGTGGAAATGGGCATGCCGCCACGTCCCGCAGCGGGCACGGAGCCAGAGAAAGACGCACACGGCTTCGCGAAGATAGGCTGGTCGCCTCGTCCGGTGATCGCCTGCGCGAACACGGTGGCCGAGGGCATGGGCATCCGCACCGAAGGCAAGCTGTCCGAGGAATGTCGCCGCGGTGTGATGGAACTGTTGCTGATCAATCATCCGCTCGATTGTCCGATCTGCGATCAGGCGGGCGAGTGCCGCTTGCAGGAGTTCAGCGTCGAGCACGGCAACGGCGAGAGCCACTTCCGCGAGGAGAAAGTCAAGAAGCCGAAGAATGTGGACATCGGCCCGCGCATCCGCCTGGACGACGAGCGTTGCATCATGTGCTCGCGCTGCGTCCGCTTTACTGCGGAGATCGCGGATGATCCGGTGCTGGGTTTCACCGAGCGCGGCAGTCACACCACGCTGGCGGTGCATCCGGGCAAGCGCCTGGAAAATAATTACTCGCTCAACACGGTGGACATCTGCCCGGTCGGCGCGCTGACGGCCAATGATTTCCGCTTTCAGATGCGTGTGTGGTTTCTCAAGGAAACCAAGAGCATCTGCACCAAGTGCGGCCGCGGCTGCAACACCGAGATCGGTTCTCGCGAGAAGGAAATTTTCCGTCAGTCGCCGCGGGAAAACAACGATGTGAATTCCACCTGGATGTGTGATCAGGGCCGGCTCGACTTCCATTTCGTGAACAGCGAATACCGCCTGACACAGCCGCTCATCAAAGTGGACGGCAAACATTTTGCAGCCACGTGGAAAGAAGCGATCACGAAGACAGCGGACGCGCTGAACGCAGCGAAGCCGGACGACATAGCCATCATCGTCTCGGCGCGGATGACGAACGAAGAACTCTATCTGGTGAAGTCCCTCGCGCGTTCCCTCAAGGTAGATCAGCTTGATGTGGTGCCTCGCACCGGCGGTGCTGACAACTACCTGCGCGCGGATGACTTGAATCCGAATTCAAACGGCGTGCGCACCATTCTGGGTATAGAGCCCGGGTCGAAACTGCCGCAGATCCTCGACAACATTCGCAGTGGCAAGGTCAAGGTTCTGCTCGTGTTTGGCGAGAACGTTATGAAGGCCGGACTCGATGCCGCCGATTTGCAGAAGGTGAATTTTATCGCCCACAGTCACATCCTGGCCAACTCCACAGCGGAGCAGAGCCATGTGGTGCTGCCATCTTCCAGTTACGCAGAGAAGCGCGGCAGCATGATCAATGTCACCGGCCGACTCCAGCGTCTCAACCAGGCCATCGAATCACCCGGTGAAGCTCACGACACTTGGGAAATCCTGCGCGACATCATTCTGGCCGCGACCGGCTCCAACGGCCTGCACAGCGTGGACGATGTCTTCAAGCAGCTGGCTGGCGAATTCGAAATCTTCCGCGGCCTCACCCTGCGCGGCATCGGCGACCAAGGAATTCCGATTCTCCAGACGAACGAGAAGATTCCGATCCTCGAGCGCGAAGTCGAGCGAAAGAAGCAGGGGATTATTGTCGGCTGAGACGTTTCGATTTTGTCACAAACGGTGCGGCCAGATAATGTGGCTCCAGCGGTCGCTGTTCGAGACTCCAGAGTGATTCGTCCGTCATTGTTGATGCAATCAGGGCCAGCCGCGCTGGTGACGGCGACGTGAGCGTAATGCCGGCCAGCTCCAGCGGCGGCTTGGGATCGAACGAGAACCACGCAAGCGGCGCATCCTTCATGTGTAATATTTTGAATTCATCTGCGTCGTGCAACGTGATTTCACCTTCGAGCAGTCCATGGCGAACATGGGCCGTAAAAAACGTTCCGCGTCGGGCATCGCCGCACACGACGAAGTCCGGCGGCAGCATGTCAACTTCCGGGGCCAACACGGAAAGCAATCCGATCACCGGCACCTTGAGCGAGAGACCCAGCCCCTGCGCCGCCGCGATGCCGATGCGCGCTCCGGTGTAGGAACCGGGACCGATGCCGGTGACAATGCAGCGCAGATCAGAGCGGCAGAGCTGTAAGGCTTTTGCCAGAGGGGAGAAAAGTTGCGAGTTATGCGATCGCTCGGAAGCAAAGTGTTGCTCGAAAATGATCGCACCATCGCGCACAACGGCAACGCCACCGCGTGTGGTGGCTGTTTCGATGGCAAGACAACTCGTCATGACGTTTCAATCTTGAACCTTGAATTCTGAACCCTGAACTTCCTCAACTCCCCTCGTTCCGTCATCGAGGATCGTAAATTGAAACCACTTGGCGTTAGCCGGGATAATATCCGCAAACTTGTCCGCCCACTCGACGATCACCACGCCACGGGCATCAAGGTAGTCATCCCAACCGACCCCGAGGACTTCCTCCGGTAATTCCATCCGGTAGAAATCGAAATGAAACACGGGCAGCCGTCCGCCCTCATACTCATGAACAAGCGTAAACGTCGGGCTGCTGACTCCGGCTGGTGAACCGAGTCCCGCGACCAGGCCTTTCGCCGCATGAGTTTTGCCAGCGCCTAGATTTCCCACGAGGGCTAAAACATCACCTTCTTCAAGCGTTTCGGCGAGCGTGTGGCCCCAGTCACAGGTTTCGTCAACGGAACGCAGAATCTTCATCGCGTGCACCGGTATTTAGAAGTGGTCCGCACCCAACACGGGGCGGGGGGGGGGGTGACGCACAGAGGGAAGTTAGGGCCACACCTGTGGAAAAA
>JANNQW010000398.1:0-8966 GCA_031400955.1 Verrucomicrobiota bacterium | reverse complement strand
TCCGTGATGTGGAGATGGGTCAGCAGGGTTACTTCACCGGGGTTTCCCGCCAGCTTGTCGTAGGTGCTCAGGGGCACGAGACATTTGTAGCCGACACCGTGAACGTCCACGATGAGCTGGTTCGGCAGCGATTCGACGAGCTGCCCGCGCAGGTAGGAAATCATGGGCGACGATGACAGCGCCCCGTGAGAGGGCAATCAAAAACGCAATGGCGCGGACTCAGCGATCCGTATTGAGTCTCTCTACAACGCACCCGCGCACGCGGCCCTCAGTCCCGTAGGTCGCGAAACCGAACGGCACACACTGGTCGATCTCACCGGAGCGTAGGCCCAGTGTGCGGCCCGCAATGTTCGTTAGGATGATCGGTCGCTCGTCCAGCAGCACTTTGATTTCCTTGGGGCGAACCTCAATGCGAAGGCGATACCATCTGCCGTTTTCGAAACGCTGGCTGCTGCCGGTTGTATTCTCGGACGCGTCGTAACCGTCGATGCAGGAGAGACCCACTTGCGAACCACCCCAGCCGCCGAGAACGAAAGTGACGAACGTCTTTTCATCACGCACCGGAAAAGTCACGCTGCCGAAAAAATCGCCGCCGCTGACACGTTGAGCCTCGTAGTTGATCGCGTAATCCACGACGGGCATGCCGTCCGTCAGCCACGTAGGAAACACGATGCCGGTCATCGGCGAGCCTTCCTTTAGCGTAAAACCGTCTGCCTCGCGTGTGATGCCGCCGCTCTTGAACATCTTTGCTTCCTGCCATTTTTCGATCGGCGCTGCGCTGAATAAATTCCAGTGATCAATTGGTTGCTGATGCGTTGAAGGTTTGCAGCCCGGAATGATCAAACACCAGACAATGCTGCACGCATAAAACGCAAGCATCAGGGTAGCGCGGGCTTCCAGCCTGCGACATCCGACATCATGCCGGATGTTTCTGCCGTTGTTCTGTGAAACATTCATTAGTGAAGGTTGATATGATGTTTTTGGCAGGATGCCAAAAACGGCGGGCTGGAAGCCCGCCCTACCCGGGCATCCCTCCCATCTGACAAATTAGATCAAAATCATGTTTCGATATCGGCGTGATGCTCAGGCGGTTGCCGCGCCGTAGAATGAGCATCTCTGTGAGCCGAGGCTCCTCGCGCAAATCGTCCAGAGTGACGAATCTGGAAAAGTCCGCCTCCCATGCCACATCCATCAGCAACCAGCGCGGTTCCTCCTTCTTGCTACCCTTGTCGAAGTATTCCGACGTCGGATCAAACTGCGTCGGATCGGGCTTGGCCGCGCTCACGATGCGCACCACACCCGCCACGCCGGGCACTTCGCAGCTTGAATGGTAGAACAGGCCGAAGTCGCCGGGCTTCATGTCGTCGCGCATCATATTACGCACCTGATAGTTCCGCACGCCGTTCCACGGCTCCGTTTTCTTAGATCGCGTTTTCAGATGCTCGAAGGAAAATACATCAGGTTCTGATTTGAGAAGCCAGTGTTTCATCAAGCATGACTCTCGTGAGCAAATTCGTCAGGACAATAACAAAACTACTGAGTCGTGATCGTCAGCGACCATGAATTGAGCTTGCCGACATCGGCGGCGTCGAGATCCTGGACCTTAAGCTTCCACTGGCCGGAAGCGGTCTGGGTGTTGAAGTTTGAAAGCGGGACGTTGATGAGAATGACGTTGTCGGCGCTGCCGCCGGTCTGGTTCTGGAGAATAGTACTGGTGCCTGCAGGGGAGATGAGGGTCACCCGGAGATCACCCCGGTAAGTATGAGTGATATTGAGAGAGACGGTAAGGGCATTAATGGCTCCTGCGGCATTCACGTTGGTGATGCTGGTGATGCCAGTGCTGTTGTTGTCCGGGATAGATTTAGGCACATTAACTGAAGTATAGGTGACAGAGGTGGTCACGGGCGGGGGCGGGGGCGGGGGCGGAGGTGGCGTGACGCTGCCACTACCGAAGATGCTTAGGGCGGCAGCGCTGAGGGTGCCGACGTCACCGCCGGCCAAATCCTTCACGATGAGCGTCCAAGTGCCCTTGCTGCTCTCGCCCCAGTTGCGCACGGTCATAAAGGTCCAGTTGCTGTAGTTGTCTCCACTGTCTTTGTGTTTTTCCGCAAGCTTGCTGATCGTGCCGCTGGGAGAACGCAAGGTTATGTCCAGATCGCCGCGATAGGTGTGGGTGATATTGAGTTTCGCAGTGACGTGCTCCACGCGCATGCTTTCGCCGATGACGAAGCTGCGGGTGATGCCCGTGGTATTGTTGTCCGGGACGGCGACGCTAAGTCCGGTTTGTGCTAAACTGGCGCTGACTTGGGGGGCAAGGTTGGTCCAGGTTTTGGCCAGAGTCACCGCAGCGTCGGCATTGACCAGGCCAGCACCAAACTTGTGGTTGAACTGGAAACCTGCGGTGTTGACGATCCAGTCGCTGTCGGTTGGGCTGCACTTGGTCGCGGACTTCATGAGAATTTCCTGCACATCGCGCCAGCCGAGCGTGGGCTTGCTTTGCAGGAGGAGGGCGCTCACGCCCGCAACGAGCGGCGTGGCCGAGGAAGTGCCTCCGAAGGTGTTGGTGAAGTTGGTGTCGGCTGGTTCGGGGGAGCTTCCGTTGGTATTGTAACCGTTGGAGCCAATCAGATCTGTCGTGGTGATGCCGGGGCGACCGGAACTGCTAGACGGGGCTGTGACCACGAGATTCGCGCCCGGCTCGCTGTAATCGGCTTTGAGCCCTTTATCGCTGAGCGCCGCGACGGCGATGGTGTAGATGCTATTGGCATAGCCGTCGTAGTTGGAGTTGTCGGTCGCAGTGCCACCGTTCCCGCCCGCCCAGAAGATTAGAGTGCCCAGCCCTCCGCGTCCAGTGGTGCAGGCGTGGGCCAGCGCCGCCTGAGCCAGCGGACCAGGGCCATCCAACGTGCGGCCGTCGTCATCGGGCCCCCAGGAGTTGCTCTTGATCTGGATGATGTCATTCTTGTAGTTCATCGCTTCCGCCTCCTGCTGGTCGGAGGCGTATCCCCCGATGAGGCGCAGGCCGACGAGCGTTGCTTCCGGGGCGGCGCCGCACACACCGGTCGTGTTGTTGCCGCGAGCCGCCGCTACCCCGGCGCAAGAGGTGCCATGGTCGTCGTAGCGCACATCGGGATTGGGATTGGTGTCGCCGCCGTTCCAGTCATAGCCGTTGAGGGTGTCCACATTCGGTGCCAGGTCAGGGTGGGTGGTTTGCAAACCATCATCTACTAAGCCGATGCGGATGCCTGCTCCGCGGAAGCTGTCCCACACCGCTAACGGCTTCACATCGATACCCGAGGTGCCGCCGAGCTGGCCCGTATTCCGCAGATGCCATTGCTTGCTGAACAGGGAGTCGTTGGGAATCCATTTCTTCGCCTGTTTCCGCGCAAGCATGGGGTCCGCAGACTGGACACCTGCAAGGCCACGCAGTTTTGCCGCCGCGGCGAGCGCCCCGCCGGTCTTACCTGTGTCAAGAACCACGAAATCTGGCGCGTAGGTTACGCGTCGCAGCAATTTAGCGTCCGCCATTCGGGCGACGGCCGCCGCGTCGACTCCGGGGGCGAGCTTCACCAACACGCCCGTGGTGAGCAGACGACGAGTGGAGTCCTTGTGTTCGCGGCCTTTTTCATAAAGCACGAGGCTAGTCTCTTCGCCGGTGGCGGCCTCCTGTTGCTCCGCGTGACGGCGCACCTCGTCTGCGTTAGCCTTAGCCTCAAACCGTTGCACGATGTCCTTGCCGCTCCGGTTCGTCGTGACGACCTCATCGCGGGCGACCTCATACTGCTTTTGCCCTCCACCGTCGTGGATATGGTGCACGGGCTGGTTAATCGCCTGAGCGTCGGCGTCTTCCGCTCGCAACACGGCAAGAGCTAACAGCGTTGCGCAGGAAATTCCAATCAGGAATGTTTTCATGGATTAACAGGAATTCTCGGTAGTTTACCAGTGTCTAGGGCTGTTAAAAAGATTAATCGTCAGGATGCAAAAAATTTCGACCGACTCTAGATGCCGCATGGAATCCCATGCCAGACATTGTAATCACGTGATGCATGATTTATTGCTGCATATGACCGGAATACGCCAGTGCATTACAGCGCGGAGGGATATGCAAGGCTCGCGGCAATTCTGGCACCGAGACTGAAAGCGATCCTTGGTGCGAAATGACCGCAAATGGATTACGCATTAGAATCCCAAGGCACATTCGTATTTGTTTAACTATGAAAGTCCCGTCTCTCCTCGCTTCGCTCGTCTTGGCTGGCTTCGTTCGTGCAGAAACACCTGCGCCAACCAGCTCCGCTAGTGAAAACTTCTATCTGACGAACGTCCGCCAGCTCACTTTCGAAGGGAAACGCAGCGGTGAGGGTTACTTCAGTGCCGACGGGAAGAAAATGATCTTCCAAAGCGAGCGCGAACCGGAGAATCCGTTCTATCAAATCTACCTGCTCGATCTGGAGACTGGCGACACGGAGCGAGTCTCGACGGGCACGGGCAAGACGACCTGCGCATGGATCCATCCCGACGGACAGCGGATGCTGTTCGCCAGCACGCATCTCGACCCGGAGGCGAAAGCCAAGCAGAAGGCAGAGTTCAAGGAGCGGGCGGAGAACCGTGTGAGAAAATATTCGTGGGACTACGATGAGGCTTTCGACCTTTTCGAGTATGATCTGAAGACGAAGGCACTGAAGCAGCTAACGCGCGAGCGCGGTTACGATGCGGAAGGCTGCTACTCGCCCGATGGAAAGAAGATCGTCTTCGCCTCCAACCGTGCTGCCTATTCCAAAAAGCTCAGTCCGGCCGACGAGGAGCGACTGAAAATCGACAAGCAGTATTTTATGGACCTCTACGTCATGGATGCCGACGGATCGAACGTGAAGCGTTTAACTGATGTGGCGGGCTATGATGGCGGACCCTTCTTCAGCGCAGACGGGAATAAAATCTGCTGGCGACGCTTCAGTGAAAAGGGGGATACGGCGGAAATTTACACCATGAACGCCGATGGCAGCGATCAGCGCCAGATCACGCGCGTCGGCGCGATGTCATGGGCGCCCTATTTTCATCCGAGCGGCGACTACCTCATTTTCACGAACAACACACAGGGCTTTCAAAATTTCGAGCTCTACATCGTGGATGCCGAAGGGAAGCGTGATCCCGTGCGGGTGACACACACGGACGGGTTCGATGGCCTGCCTGTGTTTTCACCCGATGGCAAAACGCTGGCCTGGACCAGCGGACGCGGCGCGGATGGCAAGTCGCAGATTTTCACTGCGGAGTGGAACGACGGCGCGGCGCGCAAGGCGCTCGGTCTGGAAGTCAGAGGTCAGAAGTCAGAAGTCAGAAATGAAACTGCACCGGACTTTGCCAGCACCAGCACCGATATCATCTCAGCCGATATGAAGCAGCATGTAACCTATCTAGCGAGCGACGAGATGGAGGGCCGTCTCACCGGAACCGAAGGCGAGAAGCTCGCGACACAATATGTCGCCAATGCATTCGCGAAAATCGGACTACAGCCGATCGGCGATAAGGATACCTGGTTTGGAAACTTCGATTTTACGGCGGGTGTGGCACTTGGGAAAGGAAACCGGTGTTTGCTTTATCATGGTGGCAAAAGTGCGCGAATTCTCGGATTGGATAAAGATTGGAGACCCCTATCATTCTCAAAAGTAGGTTCGGTTGAAACCAGAGTGCCCGAAGGGACTGGGATTGTCTTTGTCGGTTATGGTATAGAGACACCCGAGGATGCAATGGACGGTGACGGTAAGAAGATCGAACCTTACAGCAGTTACGCGCATCTGGATGTGAAGGATAAATGGGTTCTCGTTCTTCGTTATTTGCCAGAGAATATTGACAAGCACCGCCGTAACGAACTCGCGCGCTACACAAGCCTTCGCTTCAAGGCTCTCACTGCGCGACAGAAGGGTGCACTAGGAATCATTGTTGTCAGTGGGCCGAACAGCAAAGTTGTTGAGCAACTTGTGCCAATGTATTTTGATGCCTCGCTTGCGGCATCGGGAATCATGGCCATCAGTGTAACCGATGCGGTGGCAGATGATATGCTTGCTGACACGGAGCAAGAGATCGGGACTTTGCAGTCAAAGCTGGACAAGGGAAAACTGATGCCAGGTTTCGAGTTAAAGAAGCGGAAGCTCGATGTGGAAATTGACATACAGCAGGAAAAAAAGAAAGGCCGCAACGTGCTGGGCCTGCTGCCGGCGGGCCAGGAACCCAACGGCCACATCGCGCCGCTCATCGTCTGCGCCCATGTGGATCACCTCGGTCGCGGTGGCAGTTCCAACTCGCGGGCGAAAGACGCCGATACCAAGAAAATCCACCACGGTGCGGATGACAACGCTAGCGGCGTCGCGGGCGTCATCGAGATTGCGCAGTGGTTGGCCGACCAGAAGAAGCAAGGCAAGCTCGACTTGAAACGCGACATCATCTTCGCGGCATGGTCGGGTGAGGAACTCGGGCTACTTGGTTCCAATCACTTCGTGGAAGACTTTGCAAAGATGATCAAGAACGATCCCAACGCGAAGCTCGGTGGCATGTTCGCCGCCTGTCTGAACATGGACATGATTGGGCGGTTCAATAAAACCGTCGTGCTCCAGGGAGTCGGCAGCAGTTCGTGGTGGCCCAAGGAAATCGAGAAACGCAACGCCATCACCGGCTTGCCGATCACCACGCAGAGTGACGCGCATCTGCCGACGGACTCGACCACCTTTTATCTGCGCGGCATTCCCACTTTGAACGCCTTCACCGGCGCGCATGAGGACTACCACATGCCCTCAGACACAGCGGACAAGGTCAACTACGATAAGGCCGCGCAGATCGCGAAGTTCATGGGACTGGTCGCGCGTTCGCTCGCGACTAGCGACGCAGCTCCAGACTACATCGCGATGGAAGCTCCAAAAAACCAGGGCACGCGCACGGGCTTGCGGGTTTATCTTGGCACCATCCCCGACTATGCGCAGGGCGACATCAAGGGCGTGAAGCTCAGCGGCGTCTCACCCATCGGCCCAGCGGCGAAGGCCGGCGTGAAGGCCGGAGACATTATTATCAAGCTTGGCGCCAAGGACATTCAGAACCTCTATGACTACACCTACGTCATGGGTGATTTGAAAATCGGCGTGGAGACGACGATGGTTGTAAAGCGCGATGGAAAACCCGTTGAGTTGAAGATCGTTCCTGGCTCGCGGGATTAAAGCCTATTGTTTTCAGGGCACCATCTGCATGCTTCACCGATAGATCACCACCAGAAACACTACGGCCTCGCCTTTGCCGGTGTTGACGATGGCATGGGGCACATCAGCCCGATAGGTGGCGGAGTCGCTTTTTTTTAGTTCATCCGTGTCAGTGCCGGACTCGACTGCGACGTGGCCTTGCTCCACGGTAAGGAACTCGCGGGTGCCCTCATAATGCGGCTGGCTGCGCAGAGCGCCGCCTTCGCGCAGGGTCACTTCATAGAACTCGACATCCTTTTCGAGATTGAGCGGCGACAGCGTCCGGATCTGGCATTGCCGGTCGGACCGGAAAATTTGCGCGCGATCCGTCGCGCGAATGATCTGGATGCTCGAGGCCGCCTGGGCTGTTTCTATCAGATCATGGAGTGTCAGGCCAAACGCCTGCGAGATGCGATAGGTCACGCTGAGGGTCGGGTTGGCGTTCTCGCGTTCGATCTCGCTGAGCATCGAGCGGCTGACCCCGCTGGCGGTGGCGAGTTCTTCGAGAGACCAGCCGCGCTCGGCCCGCAATTTTTTTACACGACGACCGAGGTTCTCATTGATGGCTTCGGCCTCGGAATGGGCAGGTTTTTTTTTAGCGAATGGCATGGCCGAGCGGGTTGAAGCTCGTTCTACTTGAGCTCGCTCATCTTCACCAAGCGCCCGCCTTCTTCCGCAGATTTGTCGGCGGCAAAGAGCACTTCGAACGTGCGGAGGGATTCCCGCAGGCTGGTGAGCGGCATGGTGCGGCCTTTATCAAGAGCGTCGAAGAACGCCTCGAATTGCGTCTGATACGGATGATCACTCACGTCGCCGGAATCGAGCATCTTCATGTTGAGCTTGCTCCAGCCGCCTTTGTCCGACTTGATTTTTGCAGAGTGAAACTTGTCATCCAGCAGGCTGCCCTGACTGCCGACGAGATGAGTGTGGAAGTAGTAAGGCTGGAGACAGTCCACAATCGCGGCGCACTTGCCCACCTTTCCGCTTTTGAAGTTCAGGATCGTCACGCTGGAAGTGTCGTATTCGTAGGGACGGAAGATCTTGCTTTTGCTCTTCGTGGAGAAGCTGGCCACACTCTCGACTTCTTTGCCCATGAACATCAGTAGCGCATCCAGTGCGTGACAGCCTGCGGTGAGCAGCGCCGAGCCGCCGTCGGCCTTGCTGGTGTTCCAGCGGAACTGGCCATACCAGGGTCCGATGCCGTGATAGTAGTCCACTTCCGCATAGTGCAGATCGCCCAGCAGCCCTTCGTCCACCAGCGCCTTGGTTGCAATGAACTGTCCGCTGAAGCGGCACTCGAAGCACACACAGCCTTTCACCTTGTTCTTTTCTGCGGCCTTCACGATATCGCGGCAGTCCTGCAGGTTCATCGCCATCGGCTTCTCCAATATGAAGTGCTTGCCCGCGCTGGCGGCGGCGATGGCCTGTGCCGCGTGCTGCGTGGGCATCGAGCAGATGTCCACCACCTGGATGTCGGCTGCGAGGAACTTGTCGAAGTCAGTATAACACTTGATCTTTCCGCCGTGCTTGGCGCTGATTTCCGCTTCGTCCAGTTTTCGTTTTGAATAGACTGCGGTGACTTGAGCCTGGGAGGTCTTGTTGAGTGAGTCAATATGAGCGCCCGCCGCCCAGCCGTATCCGATGACGCCAACGTTGTATTTTTTCATATTGAGAGAGTGAGGGAATCAGATGGTTGCTAAGTTGTCAATTATTGCCGCGGGACGCCCGGTCAGTTCCCTATGGCTTTGC
>JANNQW010000397.1:0-6130 GCA_031400955.1 Verrucomicrobiota bacterium | reverse complement strand
ATCGCGGGCGCGGTTTATTTTCATCACGAAAGACAGACCCGGCCCGCGCGCGTGAAACTCGCTGCGGAAAAAGGCATTCTACTAATAGGCAACGGCACGGACATCGAAACGCTCGATCCCCACATGGCCAACGGCCAGCCGGAGCATTTCGTCATCACCTCGCTTTTCGAAGGACTCGTGGCGCCGGATGCCGAGGATCCGGACAAGGACGCGCCCGGCGTGGCGCTCTCGTGGGAATCGCAGGACTTCGTCAAATGGACGTTCAAGCTGCGGCCTGAAGCGCGCTGGAGCGATGGCAAACCGATCACGGCGGATGATTTCATTTACTCCTGGAAGAGAATCCTCTCGCCAGAACTGGCATCCGACTACGCGGAGATGCTGCATCTGCTCAAGGGCGCGGCGGATTTCAACAAGGGCAACACGAAGGACTTCTCGACCGTCGGTGTGAAGGCTCTCGATGCCCACACTCTTGAAGTCACGCTCGATGGTCCCGCCCCTTATTTTCCCGGGATGCTGAAACATTATGCTTGGTTTCCCGTGCCGCAGAAGGCTATTGAAAAATTCGGCGGCATGACGCAGCGCGACACGCCTTGGGCGCGGCCCGGAAACATCGTGGGCAACGGCCCCTTCGTTCTGGAAAAATGGCTCATCAACCACTTCATCGCGGTGAAAAAAAATCCCGCCTACTGGGACGCCGCGAATGTGAAGCTGAACGGCATCCACTTCTTCACCATCGACAACGCCGAGACCGAGGAACGCGTGTTCCTCGACAATCAGCTTCATCTCACACGCGCGGTTCCACTCGGCAGCATCCCGGACTATCGCGCGAAGCCGCCTGCGTGGTTCCGGCAGTCGCCTGAACTGACGACTGAATTCTACCGCTGCAACGTCACCCGCCCTCCGTTGGACAATCCTAAAGTGCGCCATGCGCTGTCTCTCGCCGTGGATCGCCGGACGCTGGTGGATGATGTCATCAAGAGCGGCCACCTGCCCGCGACTGGCCTGGTGCCGCCTGCGACCAGCAAAGATTATCAGACGCCGAGCATGGTGCGTTTTGATCCTGTTGAGGCGAAGAAGCTTCTGGCCGAGGCCGGATTCCCTGAAGGGCGCGGCTTCCGTAAAATTGAGATTCTCACCAACAGCAGCGAGACCGCGCGCACCATCGCCGAATTTTTCCAGGAAAGCTGGCGCAAGCATCTCGGCATCGAGGTCAGCATCCTCCAGCAGGACTGGCAAGTCTATCTCGACTCCATGCGGAAGCTCAACTACGACGTTGTCCGCGGCGGCTGGGTCGGTGATTACACGGATCCCTTCACGTTCCTGAGCGTCTTCCGCAGCAACGACGGGAACAATAATACCGGATGGAAAAATTCCCGGTATGACGAGCTGCTGCTGTCCGCGACCAGAGAACTGGATGCCGCCGCCCGCATGAAATTCATGCGTGAAAGCGAGGAGCTTCTGTTGACCGAACTGCCAATGATACCCGTTTTCTGGCGCATGGACTCGCACCTCCATAGGCCCGAGGTTTTGAACTGGAAAGAATCCAAGATCGGCCATCGCTGCTACAAAGTCATCAGCATCGATCCCTACCAGCCGCTTCCACCAAGACCATGATCCGCTTTTGCCTCCACCGTAGCAAGGGCGTCTCACCCTTGTCCCAAGTTTCACAAGGGCAGGATGCCCTCGCTCCACGCTGACCATGATTCGCTTCATCATCAGCCGCCTGGTGCAGGGCATCATCGTCGTCGCCGCAGTCATCTCGCTGACCTATGTCATGATGGCGCTGAGTCCCGGCAGTCCGTTCGCGAATGATCGCGACATGCCTGCCTACGTGAAGGAGAGCCTGAATAAAATCTATGGTCTGGACAAACCTCTCTATGTGCAAGTCTGGCGGAATTTGCAGAGCTTCGCGACGCTGGATTTCCCCGTGTCCTTCCGCCTCAAAGGTTGGACCGTGAACGACATCATCGCGCAAGGTGCGCCGGTTTCATTCACCGTTGGAGGCATGGCATTTCTCATCGCCCTGGCACTGGGCATTCCCGCCGGCGCACTGGCCGCGATGCGGGCCGGCCAGATTCAGGATCGCTCCATCATGGTGGCAGCCACACTCGGTGTCTGCGTGCCCAGCCTCGTACTTGGGCCGGTCATCGCGCTGATATTTGCTCTCCGCCTGCACTGGTTCAATGCCGCAGGCTGGTATGATGCGGACGACTGGGTGCTTCCCTCCCTCACTCTCGGTCTTATCAGCGCTGCCGCCGTGGCCCGGCTCACTCGCGGTGGCCTGCGGGAAACTCTCCTGGCAGATCACGTCCGCACCGCGCGCGCCAAAGGTGCCAGCGAATGGATGATCGTCGTTCGTCACGCCTTCCGTCTGGCCTGTTTGCCGCTGCTGAATTATCTCGGACCGCTCGCCGCAGGATTGCTCGGCGGATCCTTTGTCACGGAAACGGTCTTCAATCTTCCAGGTCTGGGCAGACACTTCATCAGTTCCGCCTTGCACAAAGACTTCACCGTGGCCATGGGACTCGCCGGATTGTTCGCCGCGCTCATTGTCACCTTCAATCTGCTGGTGGACATCGTTCAGGCCTGGCTCAACCCGCGCATCCGTCTCACTGATTCATGAACGACGCCAAATCCATCGCGAATGTTCCCGCTGCTGCGCTGGTATCCTCGCCAGCCTCCCCCGGGCCCTGGCATCAGGTCTGGCGACGCTTGCGGCGCAATCCTTCCGCCATGTTCGCGCTCTGGACGCTGGGCATCGTCGTGGTGCTGTGCGTCGGAGGCTCGGTCGTTTTTCAAAAATCGCAGATGCAACAGCATCTTGAAATCGTCCGCCAGCCGCCCAGCTTGCAGCACTGGTTTGGCACCGACGCTCTGGGTCGCGATGTTCTCCAGCGCACGCTCTGCGGCGGCAGCATCAGTCTGCTGGTCGGCATCGTGGCCACGCTGGTGGCGGTCATCATCGGCACCATTTATGGTTTGATCTCCGGCCTGGCAGGAAAAAGAGTGGATAACGCCATGATGCGGTTTGTGGATATTCTTTACGGCTTTCCTTTCATCGCGTTCGTCGTGCTGCTCTCCGTCATTTGCGGGCCGAGCTTGCTGCTGCTCTTCGTGGCCATCGGTGCCGTGGAATGGCTCACCACCGCGCGAGTGGTGCGTGGACAAGTGCTCGGATTGAAAAATCAAGAGTTCGTCCTGGCCTCACGCGCCTGTGGTGCGGGCATGCAACGCATTCTAGTGCATCACCTGCTGCCGAACGTGGTGGGCCCCGTGGTGATTTACGCCAGCCTGACCGTGCCCGGAATCATGCTGCTGGAGGCGGTGCTGAGTTTCCTCGGCCTCGGAGTGCAGGCTCCGAACAGTTCCTGGGGATCACTCATCCAGGAGGGTGCCAGCAACATGGAGACCTGCCCCTGGCTTCTCGCCTTCCCCGGCGCGTTCTTCGTCACGACCCTGCTGTCATTGAATCTCCTCGGCGACGGTCTGCGTGATGCGCTGGATCCGAAGAACGTAAACTGAACACGGGACGATGGCGCTCCTGCCGACGGAAAGGTGCCGATTTACAACAAAAGTGACTCCGCCAGTGATCGAAATTCTGCCGGGGTTAACCCAAGTTCCGCAGTTAGCCACGCGCATAAAGATTTCTTTCTAGTGGCTCGGCATATGTGTCTTCGAACGAGTTTCATCAGTCGTTGCTCAGCACGCGGATGGCGTCGGCGCGCGATTTGATGATCGATTTCACCGGCGCTTTGGTCGCGCTCTCCCTGCTCTTGCTTTGACGGGGCTGGCGGAAATGTGTTGCCGCGCTTTGAGTGCTCGGCATGATTCGAGTGGCATGAAACCAGCGGAACTCTTTGACCTTTCTGGCCGCACTGTGGCGGACAAGGTCAGCGGCTTTGTCGAGGCGGAAGCGGAGGTGGTCATGGTCGGTTGCGATGCGGCGAAGGCGTAGGCCATGCCCGCTCATTCCCCGGCTCCGATGCGTGTCCGGGGCGGGTGTGGTGTGCGGGCAGCGGAAGCAAATACCTAGTAGCCGCATGACTTGCCGAGTCCCAGCCACGCACAACATGAGTTCGGAAACGCTGAAACCTATTTTTTTTGTCGGCGACGTGCTGGCGAAGATCGTGTTGAAACTCCACCCGCCCCAGTAGCCAAGCCATGAAGTTCCATTTTGTTTGTATGTTCGCAGTCGCGGCTTTCGCGGTTGTAAATTTCAACCTTCCCGCCGCCGAGGCTCCGAAAACCCCGCCGGACCTGACCAAGGATCTGAGCACGGTGGATAGGAAGGGAACCTACAACCTCGGCGCCACCGGACTGCGTGGCTGGATCTACACCCGGCCCGCAACCTACATCGACAGCTTGCAGGGGCGGACCACGGCTGCCAGCCGGCAGATTCTGGTCACTCATGTCGGACTGAAGTCGCCGGCGGATGGGGTGGTGAATGTCGATGACGTGATTGTCGGCGCTGGGGGAAAGCCGTTTAGCGACGATGCCCGCAAGAGTATCGCCTTTGCGATTCAAAATGCGGAGAAAGCAACCGAAGGAGGACGGCTTAAGCTCACGCTTGTCCGTGCAGGTGAGACCCGCGAAGTGATGATCCAACTCGCGGTGATGGGAACCTACAGCGTGACCGCTCCATGGGATTGTCCGAAATCGAAGCGCATCTTCGAGGAGGCATGCAAGGCGCTGGATAAGGAACCGCTGAAGGAGGATTGGGCGGGATCCATCAATGGACTGGCGCTGCTTTCCACCGGCAACGCGGAATACTTGCCGAAAGTGCGGGAGTTCGCCCACAAGCTCGCACCCGCTACGCTGGACCTGAGCAAGAAGACTAACGGCGCCACATGGGATCTGGGTTATCGTAACATTTTCCTTTGCGAGTATTTCCTGCTGACAGGTGACAAGGAGGTGCTGCACGGCATTCGCGAATACACACTCTCGCTGGCTCGCGGCCAAAGCATGTATGGCACCTTCGGTCACGGCTTCGCCGCACTCAGAAACGACGGCGGATTGCACGGATCCATCCCACCCTATGGTCCCGTCAACATGACCGGCCTGCCGTCAAATCTGTCGATCGTTCTCGGGAAAAAGTGCGGGGTGAACGATCCGGAAGTCGATCACGCCATCGAGCGAGCCGCGGGATTCTTCGGTTACTACACCGACAAAGGGGCCATTCCCTATGGCGAACATGCGCCATGGCCCTATCACGAAAACAACGGCAAGAACTCGATCACAGCGGTGATGTTCTCCGCCATGGGAAATAAAACGGACAACGCGAAGTTCTTCGCGCGAATGGCGACCGCCGGCTATTGCAGTCGCGAGTGTGGTCACACCGGCCAAGGGTTCAGCTACCTGTGGAGCGCGCTCGGGGCCAACGTCGGCGGGCCCGCCGCAGCCACCGCGTTTTTCAAAGAAGCATCGTGGCATCTCGATCTCGTCCGGCGTTGCGACGGTTCCTTCACCTACGACGGCGGCGAACAATACGGTCCTGGAAAAACCGATGACAACACCTACTATGGCAAAAGTAGTTATAGCGGATTGAGTCCGAACGCGACCTATGTGCTCACCTACTCGCTGCCCTTGAAGAAGCTCACCATCACCGGCCGCGGGCTCGATTCCAAAGCCGGCTTGAACCGGGATGAGGTGGCTGCGGCGATCGCGGCCGGCCGGTTCGATCTCGACCGTAAAAAAATGTCCGCCCCTGAGCTGATAAAAGCATTCGGCGCCTGGTCTCCGATCGTCCGGAGTTGGGCGGCACAGGAGCTAGCCCTGCGGCCGGAGTGCAAGGCGATGGTTCCCGAGCTAGTCTCGCTCGCCGGAGGGAACGATGTGCACGTCATCCAAGGCGCATGTGAGACGCTCGGTTTGATCAAGACTCCGGACGCCCTGCCGGTGCTGGTCAAACAACTTTCCCATTCGGATCGCTGGGTGCGCTACAAAGCCGCCGAGGCCATCAAGGGAATGGGGGCGTCTGCCAAACCTGTTCTCAACCCGGATTCCGAAGTTAAAAAAGGCATCGTTTGGCGCTGAAGGCGTGGTTACTTGGCAGTGCAAACAAACCAGCACTCACAGCCATGCACCAAACGATGCAGGGGATTATCAACCCCGTTTTCACTTCCCGGCAAGT
>JANNQW010000396.1:0-21570 GCA_031400955.1 Verrucomicrobiota bacterium | reverse complement strand
CGCGGTGCGCCGCGTCTCGGTGCCCTACTGCTTTCAGTGATCATCATCGCCCGCATGGCGGACAGTGATTTCTCTCTTCTGACGAAGGGACTCGCCTTCATCGTCGCCGGGGTGGCCTTCCTGACCTTTAATTTCTTTATGAGCCGCCGTCAGCGCCAAACTGCACTTTCCAACCCATGAAAATGTTTTCACTCATCATCTTTGCCATCGTCGCCGTTGGCCAGTGGGCCGCTCCCTTGTCCCAAATTTGGATCCATGAGCAGACGCTCACGCAAGGCACGCTCATCAAGCTCAAATGCAGCGCCCCTGATCCTTATGATCCGTTGCGGGGCCAATTTCTTGCGGTGAGGCCGGAGCAACGTGAAGTCAGCATCCCATCAGACTTGAAGCTCGTCCGTGATTCTCGCGTTTATGCCGCATTGACCACTGGCACGGATGGTCTCACCACCATCTCAGGGCTCTCGCTCACACCACCCGCTAGCGGTGACTATATCCACTTGAAGACGGGCTACACTTATCAAAATAAAGCGAGCATCGTGTGGCCTTTCGAGCGCTTTTACATCAATGAAAAACTCGCTCCTGAAGCCGACAAATGGTTCGCCGAAAACATCCGCTCCTCCAAGGGCATCATCGCCGAAGTGCGCGTGCTCAATGGCCGGGCCGTGCTGGCTGATTTGAGCATGGATGGCAAATCGTTCCGCGAGATTCTCAAAGGGCGGGTGAAGTAGGGAAACGGGGTCAGTGGGTGCAAGCTTTATCAGCCCGCCTTTTCCGCGATATAAAGCGACGCGATACCAAAGCTCAGGGGCAGTGCTCGCGCGGAAGCAAAGCCATTGGCCTTGATCAAGTCACACATTGCCTCACACGCCGGAAATTTCTCAATAGACGAACACAGATACTGGTAAGCACCGCGCTCCCCTGTCAGCATCCCCGCAACCAGCGGCATGATCCGGCGCAGATAAAACAGATGTCCCCAACGCAGGAACGGCTGCGTGGGCAGGGAAAAGTCCAGCACCAACAAAGACCCGCCGGGCCGGAGCACTCGCGCCATCTCGCGCAGCGCCTCCGGCCAGGAAGCCATGTTGCGCAAGCCGAAGGCCACAGTAACCACATCCACTGCGCCGTCGATCACCGGCAGGTTCATAGCATCCGCCACCATGAGATTTTTCAAGCCAAGCCGGCGCGCCTGCTGGAGCATGGGCGGCGAGAAATCGGCGCCGAGCACCAGCGCATCCGGACATTTTCGCTGCACGGCTGCTGCGAGATCACCGCTGCCCGTGGCCAGATCAAGCACCCGGCGCGGCTTTAGTTCCGCGACTTTCCGCGCGGTGATTTTTCTCCACAGCACATCGATTCCAAGACTGAGCACGTGGTTGGTCAGCACATAGCGGCCGGCGATTTTCCCAAACGCGCCACGCACGAACTCCGCATTCTGACCTGATATTGCATCGCCCTGCTCCATGTTACGGCCCTGTTAATGGTGCTCACGAGAGGACTCGAACCTCCACAGGTCTCCCCATAGGATCCTGAATCCTACGCGTCTACCAATTCCGCCACGTGAGCATTTTCTTGCAGCAGGTTTCACAACATGCGCTGCCGCCGGAATTTCTCAAACGGTATTTCAATCTCCGACACGACCCGAGGACGGAGTTTGCAGTTTGAAGAGATAATTAACCGATGCCTCAGGCGGAAGCCTGGTGCCCCGGTGCTGCGCACTTCGGGGGTTGGTGAAAAAATAAAGCTTCCCGTCCGGTCCGAAGCACAAGCCGTCCGGCCACAAGAACCGGGGATCGGTAGCCAGCACCCGATACTGACGGTTGCCTGCGTTGATAAGTCCGATGGCCTTGCCCGGAAGATCAGAAACATAAATGTTATTTTTCGAGTCCAGACTGATGCTGGAGCACATGGGTTTCGACGAATACTCCTCGACAAGACCGGCCAGTTTGTCGGGCGGAAGCGCGACGTTGCGAAGGTGCTCGGTCTTGATGCGATAGAGCTTTAGAGATCTCATCGGACCAAAATAAAGCCATTCGCCGCGGCGGTCGAGCGCAACCGGACGGACACCGCCGTCTGGATCAGCCAACGTGCCGTCCAGCCGCCGGGTCTGAATTTTCTTTCCATCAATCAACAGATCAAGGCCGTTCACGGGCACCACTGAAGGATGCCCTTGCAGAACGCGCCGCCCCAGTCCAGTGACCAGATCGATGATGACCAGCGCGGCATCCGCACCGCTGGCGGAGTCAGCCACCACGAGAAACTGATGTTCAACGTCAACTGCAATGTCATTAAGGTTGGAGCCAGGAAGCATGGCGGGTTGGGACAAGTTCAACACTCGGTTGAGATGCTTGCGCTCCGCATCCCAGGCGATGATTTTTGGCGGCACCTCACTGCGTCGGCCGCAGTCGAGCATCCACACCACGCCATTCTTGTCCAAGGCCATGCCGCGCACTGCGTCCAGTGTGAGCGGCTCGTCCGGTGCAGCCTGGCTCACCCTGGTGTTGGGAAATGGCGTCGATTCACCAGTCTTCGAAAGTAAAACAACCCGGTTCTGCGGCTTCTCTTCATAGCTGACGCTGATCAGGAACCCGCCGGCCGGTGCCATGGTCAAACCGGAGGGAGCGAGCGGAAGTTGAAATACAACCTCCGGTTGAGGCTCCAAATCCCGCGATCGGGATGAGGTCAGGCCAAATCCAAACAGCAGAGCGACAACCAGGAACCGGGCTTGATAAGTTTGCGATGGTCTTCGACCTGACATGCAACGATTACCAATTTTTGATCCACACAGCAGTGGCTCTTTCATCCTTTTTCGTGGCAATGGAAAAGTCGGAAGATTCCTTCTGGGCGTAGGACCAGACATCGTAAGTGGTATTTACCGCATCGGTGGCACCGCCCTTTTCATACTGAAAGGGACGACCGAAACCATCAATCAACATGTAACCCTCAGCTGTTTTTAACACCACTGTCTTGGGGAGATCGCCCTTGATGGAATTGCCAATTTCACCAGTGTCGACACTCCCATCCGAGGAAGTGACAGTCACTCCGGTGGCGAGTTTGATCTCGCTATTGCCATCGCCGGTAATGGCCTGATAGAGCATCAAGGCCCCGCCAACGCGCAAGGATGCCGCGCTGCCGCTGCCCATTTTAGCGGGATTGGCCGGCTCCGGATACTCGCCAAATTTCTCTTTATATTGCAAAAGGGCACCTGCGATGGCGGAGAGCGTCACGGTGGTGCGATTCCTCGCGGAGACCTGCTGGGCGTAGCTGAATGCCCCCATGGTCAGCGCAGCAAGGATGGCGATAATAGTGATGACGGCCAGGATTTCAATCAACGTGAATCCATGCGATTGCGGCTTCCACTTTGGCGAATAGCGTTGGTATATCATGGGTTCGGGAGGATGGCGGTCGGGGATGAGTTGCCTGGTTTATGACTTCTCATTGAGACCTTCGATGATCTTGATCAAGGGCATGAACAGCGCGAGCACGATGACACCCACGACGACTGCGAGGACGACGATCATGAGCGGTTCCAGCATGGAGGTGAGAGTAGTGACGGAGTTGTCAACCTCATCTTCGTAGACGTCTGCGACCTTGAGCAGCATCTCGGCCAGTTGGCCGGTTTCCTCGCCGACGTCCACCATGCTGATGACCATGGGTGGAAAGACCTTGCTGGAGTCCAGCGGAGACACCATGCTCTCCCCCTCTTTCACAGCGTCATGCACCTTATCGATGGCGTCGGAGATGATCACATTGCCCGCTGTTTCACGCGTGATGTTGAGCGCCTGTAGAATGGGGACACCGCTGGTCACAAGTGTTCCAAGGGTGCGTGCGAAACGTGAAATGGCACTCTTGCGCTGCACATCGCCAAAAAGCGGCAGCTTCAATTTAGAGGAATCGATCATGCGCCGGCCGCCAACACTGGCCTTGACAATCTGCCAGAGCACGATGAGCACCACGGTGATGACTAGAATGCTGAGGATGTTGCCCTGAATCCAGCGGCTGAAGCCGATTACTAGCTTGGTGAGGTCCGGCAACTCGTCTTTAGAACCGAGCATGTCCTCGAAAATTTTCTCGAACTTCGGCACGATCACGGTCATCAAGAAGATCATAATGCCAACCGCGATGACCATGACGATCATGGGATACGCCATTGCGGCGACAATCTTATTCTTCAACTTCTGGGCCTTTTCCTGGTATTCAGCCAGACGGTTTAGGACAAGTTCGAGCACCCCACCCAGCTCGCCAGCTTTCACCATGTTGACATAGAGCTTATTAAAGATTTTTGGGAACTGCTGGAGGCTTTCAGAGAAGGTGCTCCCGGTCTGCACAGACTCGGCCAGCGTGATGATAGTTTTCTTCATCACCGGATCAGCTTCCTGACGACCAAGCACAGTGAGACCGCGCAGCAATGGCAGCCCGGAGTCGATCAGGGTGGCCAGTTGGCGGGTGAAAATCATCAGCACCTTGCTCTTGACCTTCACCCCGCCGGATGCACGGCCACCGCCCCTGGACTTGCCCTTCCCTGAGCTGCTTCGTGCCACTCGCTTTATCTTCGAAGTGTCTCCCCTGCCTTCCTCAACCACCTGGGTGGGATAGAGTTGACTGCGGCGCAATTGAGCGATGGCATCTGCCTCGCCCGGCGCGTCAACAACGCCGGCTGTTTCCTGACCGTTTTGGTCCAGAGCGGTATAATGAAATTTCGGCATGGCGCTGGGTCGTGATGAATATTGGAATTGATTGGCTCAGACGAAGCTTACCGTTTTTGCCGTAAGTTTGTCCACAAAGAAAATGAGTGGATTTTTATGGACGAATAACGGTCGATGTTAGGTGTATTTCAGGACCTCTTCAATCGTGGTGTCACCTTCGTAAATGTTGCGCAGCCCGTCATCCCGCAGGGTGACCATGCCCAGTTCAATCCCCTTTTGCCGGATCACCAGCGTGGGCGCCTTTTGAGTGATAAGATCCCGGATGGGGTCAGTGATATCAAGCAATTCATAGATGCCCTTCCGCCCTTTATAGCCAGATTTCGAGCAACTGGGGCAGCCGGTGCCCGTGTAAAATTTCTTTTTCCCGATGTCGCTGGGCATCAGCCCCAACTGGCTCAGCACCACAGGACTTGGATCATAAGGAGTGCGGCATTCCTTGCATATGGTGCGCAACAACCGCTGGGCGAGCACACCTTCCAGAGTAGCGGCAGCCAGGAATGGCTCGACGCCCATGTCGATCAACCGTGTGACCGCGCCTGCCGAATCATTGGTATGCAGTGTGCTCAAGACCAGATGGCCCGTCAGCGAGGCCTGAATCGCGATCTGCGCCGTCTCTTTGTCGCGCATTTCTCCCACCATGATACGATCGGGATCCTGACGCAGGAAGGCCCTCAGCGCCCGGGCGAAAGTAAGTCCGACCGCCTCATTCACCGGCACTTGCATGATGCCGTCGATCTCATATTCCACAGGGTCCTCGGCGGTAAGCAGCTTGGCATCGATGGTGTTAATCTCCTTGAGCGCCGCATAAAGCGTCGTCGTCTTGCCTGCGCCAGTGGGGCCGGTCACGATAAAAATGCCGTTCGGTTTGTGAATCGTTTCCTGAATGTAATCAAAAAGATATTTCGGCAGACCGAGGCCATTGAGCGAGAGATTGATCGAGGAGCGGTCGAGCACGCGCAGCACCACGCTTTCGCCATATTGCGTCGGCAATGAGGAAACGCGCATGTCCACCGGGCGATTGTCCACCACGGTCATGATGCGGCCGTCTTGCGGGAGACGGCGTTCCGCGATGTTCATGTTCGCCATCACCTTCACGCGGGAGATGACCGAGTTGGAGAGATGCACCGGCGGCGGCGCCATCTCGTAGAGCGAACCGTCCACACGATACCGAATTTTGAACTCGTGCTCGAATGGCTCAAAGTGAATGTCACTGGCTTTCTCTTTGATGGCCTGCCTAAGAACGATGTCCACAAACCGCACAATCGGCGCGCTATTCGCCTCGATTTCCAGTCCTTTGTCATCCCCGATCGCTTTACTGGACACACCCAACTGATTGAGAATGTCTTCGATGCTCTCGATGCCAGTGCCGTAATGTTGATCTAGAAGCGCCTGCACCTGCTCCTCGCGGGCAACCACGGGAATGATGTTCATCCCCAGGCCAAATCGCAGATCCTCCACCGCTTGAGGATTGAGAGGATCCATCAACGCGACATGAAGCCCCTCCGGCGTGATCTGCACTGGAAAGGCACCATAAAGGCGCGCCATGCCTGCTGGAACTTGCAGTAGCAACCCCGGAGCCGGCTCGAAAACGGATAGATCAAAATACTCGGCTCCAATTTCGTCCGCCACTGCGCCCCAAAACTCGTCCTGCCCACGGAACAGTCCATACTCCACCACAATCTCCTGGATACTCTTGCCTGACGTCTGCGCGTCGTGCATGATGTCCTCCGCCTGGCTGTTGTTCACCAGACTGCGGTTCTTGAGCATGTCCACTACGGTCTGTGCTTGCATAAGAGTTCGGTAAAAATATTTGAATCAATAATCCCGGTTAATTCGCGTCCGACATGGTGGCCTCGATGACCTCTTCCGCGGTGGTCAGGCCCGCAAGCACCTTGCGTATTCCATCCTCACGCATCGTTCGCATTCCCAGCTCGCGGGCACGCTTGCGCAAGGCGCTTCCAGAAAGTTGTTCGTTGATCATGCCGCGCACCTCGTCGTCTATCTTGAAAATCTCTACCAGGCTCATGCGGCCACGGTAACCTGATTGACGGCATTTAGGACAGCCCTTGGGCACTTTAATGGTTGCCGAATAAAGCGTTGAAGGATCCAGGTTCAACGAGCGAGCCTCCTTTTCGGATAGCTGTCCGTCCTGTCTGCATTCGCCGCAGAGTTTGCGCACAAGTCTCTGCGCCTGAATCGCGCGGATCGATGATGCGATCAGGAAGGGCTTGATGCCAATGTCAACCAGACGAGAGACGGCACTGGGGGCATCATTCGTGTGCAAGGTGCTGAACACAAGATGCCCTGTAAGCGAGGCATTGATGGCGATGCTCGCCGTTTCCATGTCGCGGATTTCCCCGATCATGACGATGTTGGGTGCCTGGCGCAGCATGGCGCGCAGCGCAGCCGCAAACGTCATGCCGATATCCTCCTTGACCATCACCTGGTTGATGCCGGGAAGCTCGTATTCAACCGGATCTTCCACCGTGATGATCTTGCGGTCGGGACGGTTGATGTAGTTCAAGCAGGCATAGAGCGTCGTGGTCTTGCCGGAACCGGTCGGACCAGTCACCAGAATAATGCCATCGGGCAGAGTGATGAGATTTTCGAACACCTCTTGGTCGTCGGAGAGGAAACCCAAATCACTCAAGCCGAGCCGCAGCGATGACTTGTCCAATATGCGCATGACCACGCTTTCTCCGTGCGTGGTGGGCACAATGCTGACGCGCAAGTCGATGTCTTTGTCTAAAGTCTTTATCTGAATACGGCCGTCCTGCGGCACACGCTTCTCATCGATGCTCATCGAGCCCGTCATGATCTTGATGCGCGCGATGATTGAGGTGTGAAGCTTTTTCGGGTGATGCTCCACATCATGCATTACACCATCGATGCGATAGCGCACGCGCAGATCGCGTTCCATAGGCTCGATATGAATGTCGCTCGCACGGTTCTTCACACCTTCCGCAAGCGTGTTCTGCACCAACCGGATAATCGGCGCATCACTGTCAGTGGTGGTGCCGCCCTTGATGAAGGTGTCTTCCATCTTCTCGGCATTGCCATACATCGCAGTGATAATCGAACGCACCGCCCCGGGTGTGCTGCAGAGAATATCGATATCAGGCCCAATGACGTGCGGCAGAGCGTCGAGCGTTTCAAAATTGTTTGGATCGGTGATCGCCACCTGAAGCCGGCCATGTTCGTATCCCAGCGGGACAGCGTGAAAGCGGCGAGCGACATCCTCGGGCACGATCGTCTTGTATTCCGGTGACGGCGTGAAACCCGTCAGTTCCACGAACTCCATGCCGGAACTCACCGCCATGGTTCGCGCCACGTCTTCCTCGTTAACAATGCCTGACTTAATTAGCCCATCGACCATCGACTCGTTTGGCTTCTTAGACACCCTTGCGTGATTAAGATCCTTCTCCGTGACAAGGCCCGCCTCGGTCAAAAGCTGGATTAAATAGTCTTCGTTTGAATACATGGTATTACGGAGAAATCTGCGTGTGAAAATTAATCGGGCATCCCCCGTGAAATCGGTAGAGTAACAAGGGAGCACAAACTCTGTCAACACTACTCGACAAATATGGTGATATTATGAATTATCGCTTGCCTCCCGCATGTTCCCTGCCAGCGCCTCCCCACGCTTATCATGAACCCTCTCTCCATTCTCACCGCCGTCACAGCCCTCATCTTGTCGGTTCCCAAAACCCTCGCCCACGAAGCCGCACAGCAAATGGCCGATGTCGCCGGCGCCTTTCTCAACACGCTCTCTGCGGACCAGAAGGCGAAATCCATGTTCGATTTCTCAGACGAAGAACGCGAAAACTGGCACTTCATTCCTCGGGAACGCAAAGGACTCGCCATGCGGGATATGACCCCGGAACAGAAGTTGCTCGGCCACGCCCTTCTTAATACTGGCCTGAGCAACCGTGGCCAGCTCTTGGCTTCGACCATCATGAGCCTAGAGGAAGTCCTCTATCAGATCGAAGGCGACGCCAACCCATCCAAGCGGGAAGCCACTCGCGAGAAGCGTAATCCGGAAAAATACTACATCAGCATCTTCGGCACTCCGGCCATGACCGGCACCTGGGGCTGGCGCGTTGAAGGACATCACCTCTCCCTGAATTTCACCATCAAAAACGGCACGCTGCTCCGGGCCACACCCAGCTTTTTCGGTTCTAATCCTGGCGAAGTCCGCACTGGCCCGCGCTCCGGCACTCGCGTCCTTGCACTGGAAGAAGATCTCGGACGCGCCTTCGCCAAATCACTCACTGCCGCCCAGTGGAAAATCGCGCTCATTGAAACCACTGCACCAAAAGAAATAATCACCGAGGCCAAGCATCATGTTGAGCAGCTCAGCCCTGTAGGAATCAGTGAGACTGATCTTCAGGTAGATCAGAAAACCGCATTGCGCCAGATCATCCACAAATACCTTTTCCGCGTTCGGCCAGAGATTGCCGAAGAACGCTGGCAGCAAATTGAATCCGGTGGCCCGGTCAGCTTTGCTTGGGCTGGCGATTTCGAAAATGGCAAGCCTCATTACTACCGCATTCAGGGCGCAACCTTCCTCCTCGAATACGACAACACTCAGAATGACGCCAACCACATTCACACCGTCTGGCGCGATTTCGCGGGTGACTTCGGCAGAGACATTCTCAGCGCCCACTTGAAGACAGATCACAAATAACCTCTGCCCCTTCACTTTCCGCGAAGCAGCTTCTTAATCTCCGCTGTCGGTTCCGGCATGAGCTTGAGCTTGTCCTCAACTCCTCCCGCGAAGCCCTGAAACAATAGCTCCAGCCTGTCCGCCGGCAAATCGAAAAACCAAGCTGCCGCAGCACTCGCTGGGTTGCCGTGCCATTCGAGCGTAAACGTGAATAATCGCTGGCGGCGGCGCGTAGTCTGTCCCTTGGCCGTGAGCACGCCATCGCTCTTGCGCGTGTGCAACGTTTCGAAGTCGCGGAATTTTTCATTGGGTTTTGGATTCACCTCGAAAGGCAGCGGATCATAGGGCTTCCACGCCGGTGAATTCTCCGCCTCCATCAATCCCAGGCGAATATCATCCGCGCTGAAAATCTGCATGGTGCTGAAATCATGCCGCTTCAGCACGCAGATAACCTTCATTTTATCATTGTTCTGCGGATCCGCCCGGTCAGAACGATAGCCCACGACATATTCCCACGCACCCACATGAAACTGCTCGGTCTTGTCCTCATCCCCCAGACGTGGCGCAAACAACGAGTTGCCAAACCGCGCGACTATCTGCGTCCGCGAACTCCCCAAAAGATCCTGTGCCGGGGCGGGATCAACCCCAAGCAGACCCCATGACACCATGAATCCAAACATGGCCATCAGTGAGGGGAATATGTTTTTCATGCTTTATTATTCAACTCGGCACTCGAAAATATGTCAAGCGCGCATGCCCGACACCATTTCGAAAAATATAGCGAATCGTATACTACAAATGGCACTTCAAGCAAATACTGCTAGATTTCTCCGTGAAAAGCATCCCTGCCAGTGTTGGCGCAGCCCGCGCGAAACCATGAATGCATTTTGAATTAACCATGAACCAGGAACGAAGAATCAGGAAACTTACGCCATGAACAGCATGACGGGCTTCGGCCACGGTGAGTCGGTAGCGGACGGCGTAATCTGGCGCGTGGAACTCAGTTCCGTAAATCGCAAGGCGCTGGAACTTGTCGTGCATCTGCCGCGCGACGTAGCTGACTTGGAGACACCATTGCGAAACCGGCTCGCGGAAAAACTCTCCCGCGGCCGCGTCCAATGCAACGTCACTGCCGACTGCGGCTCCGGCACCGGCACCACGCTGCGCCTCGATGAATCACTGGCCAGACTATACGCGGACCATCTCCACAAACTCGGCTTCCGAACCGATGTCTCCGACCCCACTCGCTGGCCTGGCGTTTTCACATTGGAACAAACCGGAATTTCCGCCGACCTCGCCCAGCCCCTCATTGAAACATCCCTGGATGCCGCGCTCTTTCAACTGCTGGCCATGCGGCATGCCGAAGGCGCCAATTTGAAAGCTGACATCAGCGCGCGCCTCGATGCCCTGACTGCGATGCTCCAGTCCGCCCGCGACTCATCACCGCAAATTGTCAGCCGCTACCGCGAAACTTTGCGCCAGCGACTCGCAGATGCCGGCCTGCCGCTGCCGCTCGACGACGAACGTCTCTTGAAAGAGATCGTCATCTTCGCCGACCGCTGCGACATCAGCGAAGAACTGACCCGGACGGAAAGCCACATCGCGCAATTCCGCCAATACATGGACTCAGGCGAACCCGCAGGCCGTGCTCTCGATTTCCTCTGCCAGGAACTGGCCCGCGAATGGAACACCATGGGCAGTAAAGCCAACGACGCCGCTCTAGCCCAGACCGTCGTGCGCGCCAAGACCGAACTCGAAAAAATTCGTGAGCAGGTTCAGAATATCGAGTGAACTCCGCAACCAGTGCTGGAGTTCATAATATTATGTGCACTGGATTCACATCGAAGTTAGACCAGTCGCAACGCCAGTCACCGCCATGAGTTCCGTGAAATGCTAATTTGAAATTCTTGACTCCTTCATCCTTCATCCTTTTCCCATGTCCCCCGCCTTCTCCACTCGCCGCCTCGGCGTCCTACTGGTCGTCTCCGGTCCCTCCGGCTCCGGCAAGACCACCCTCTGCCGACAGCTTGCTGATGCTGGTGAAGTCGTCTACTCCGTCTCCGCCACCACCCGCCCGGCTCGGCCCGGCGAGGTTCACGGTCGCGACTACTTCTTTTTCTCCGAAACGGACTTCGAGAAGAAACTCGCACTGGGCGAATTCTTCGAGCACGCACGCGTCCACGGCAATCTCTATGGCACGCTGAAAAGCTTCGTAAAACAAAACCTCGAAAGCGGCACGGACGTGGTCATGGACATCGACGTCGACGGTGCCGCGCAAATCCGCGCCTGCGACGACGAACTCGTGCGCCGCTGCCACGCCGACGTCTTCATTCTGCCGCCCAGTGTGGAGTCATTGAAAGAGCGTCTCGCCAACCGTGGAACCGAGGACGGCGAAACGCTAGAATTACGCTTGAAAAACGCGCTCACCGAAATTGCCCACTGGCCGGAGTATCACTACGCCCTCGTTAGCGGATCACGCGCCGAAGATTTGGAACGCTTCCGCGCGCTGCTGCTGGCGGAGAGAATGCGGGTGGGGAGGCAGATTTAACCAAATTATGTCATCATGTTGCGAAAAATCACAGTTGTTACTCTACTTTCAATAGCGTCTTGTTCCAAGAAGAAGACCGCGCCGCCGGAACCACCACCATCAACGAACCAGGCGACCGCCGCAAAGGAGAAATGTCCGGCCAATCATGACGCTCCTACTTATTCAGAAGCGGCTTTTCTTAAGGAGACTTTGTGGGACTACTTCGTCAAAAGACACTTAGACGCGCGCGGCGATCCAAATCAAAAGAAGGTGACGCTTCACGTGGTAATCGAAGGATTTGAAGGTGAAAATTCCATCCGCGAATTCCCGGAAGCTCATGGACAATTTCAGCTCAAATATCTGACTCAATCGGCATTCGAATCACTCTTACTGAATGACCCCGACAAAGACGCACAATATCTTTGGTGCTCAGTTAGGCCAGACACGCCCTCAAGCGAAGGTTATCCAAGAATACAGATTCTGTGTTACTTCAGTTGGTATAAAAAGAATGGCGCGCCGAAACGCTCAAGTTCCGGTTCTGATTGCGAATATGCCTACGTCCTGATTAATGGGCAGTTTCGCCCTGTCATTTTGGGTGGTGGAATTAGCGATTGAAGCGCGCGGTGCCCGTGACCCGGAGGGTCATAAGAACATAGCCGGTGGTGGAGCAAGGCGGAACCACCGGTCCACCGCATTCATTGCCCAGCGCCCTGGCAAGGGCGCGAGAAACGACCTGCCCGCTCACCATAAATATTTCTCGTCATATTTAATCCCGCACTTCCCCATGAACTCCCGGTATTCCTCCTGAAAAGTCCGGGTGCGGTGATGCTCCACCTGGCTCAATATATATTTTCGCACATCCTCGATTTGCGAGGGACTCACCGAGATCGCGGCATATCCCTCCTGCCATGCAAACCCGGGGACGGCTATCTTCTCATGCACCCAGCGCGATGATTCGCTTTTTAATTCCCGTAATACATCCGCAATCACATGCGTGGCCCGCAACCCAATGAGCAAATGCATATGGTCGGAAACCCCGCCCACCGCCAACGGGATGCCGTTCAATCCCTTGATCACGCCACCCATGTATTCATGAAGGCGGTCGCGCCATGAGGGTGCAATCCATGTCTCGCGATGCTTCGTGCTGAAAATCAGATGATAATTCAGGCTGAGATGGGTCGAGGACATGGCGGACGTTTCTCGCGCCCCTGCCGGGGCGCCCAAGATTTTTAACAAATCGACCGGTGGTTACGCTGCGCTGCACCACCGGCTAAGTTCTCATGACCCTCCGGGTCATTATACCACTGAACTCTGAACACCAAACTCCGATCTCCCCCCTCCACCCCATCACTTGTTCTTTTCACCCCAGGCTTTCACGAACTCGATGTTTTGCTTCACATCGCTGACGTTGTCGTCCCACTTGTTTTCGTATTCAACAGAGATGTTGCCCTTGAATCCCTGCGCTTTGAGCTCGGCGAGGCATCCGGCGATGTCACTCACTCCGGTGCCGTAAATCTGATCCGGAAGCTGCTTGCCGATCGCCGCGCGATCCTTCAAATGCGTGCTGATGATGCGGCCTTTGAGGATTTTCAGACAATCGATAGCCACCAAACCGCTCGTCTGCCAATGACCCGTGTCGGCACAGGCTCCCATGCGCGGGTCGCGATCTTTTACCAGCGCCGCGACAAAGTTTGGATCCCATAGTTGGTAGTTGCGATCCAGCGCGCGTTTCGCGTGTTCATGGTAGCCGACGTGGATGTCAAACTGCTTCACCAACTTCTCAATGATATCGATGTTCTTAACGTCTTCGGTCGTGATGGCGTAGAGCCCAAGCTTCTTGCCAAACTCGAAGATCTGCTTCCACTCAGCTTCGTCCTTGCCGCCAACCACGCCGTAGTTCACAGCTTTGACGTTGTGCTGCGCCAGTTTTGCCTGAAGCGCAGAAAAGTCCTCGTCGCTCATCGTGTGATGCAACTTCCTATCAGGATGCTCCTTGCTCAAGCGTTGCCCCGGATAGAACTCGATGCACTTGGCGCCAGCCTGCTCTGCCTTCTCAATAGCCTCAAATGCCGTGAATCGATTGAAAGTATAAGCCTGGGGACCGACGGCAAAGCCACCTTGCTTGACGCTGTCAGGGATATTGTTCTCGGCGCGAGCGGCCGTCACGAGCGCAAGCACGGCGGTAATGGTGAGGATTGAATATTTCATGATAACGAAGTGCATCATGTTTCGCCCCACTTGTCAACAATCAGCGTGTCATCCGAAGTGACTGCAACTACCTGTGCCAAGGCGCAGAAATAGGTTGTCGGAGCCTCGTCTTGCCGGCTGCTACTTTTCCAACTGCCGCGCGATCACAGCATCAATCGGATTCCAATCATCCGTCAGCACCTCGCGCGGCACGGGCAGAAATGCCAGCGGAACCCGCGCACCGGTGAGCCGGCCCTGCCATGAACTCGCTGCATAAAATCGGTCCTCCAGCCACGGCTTCCATGGCTTCATCGTAGCCAGCAAGATCACATTCTGCGATTCATGACGGGCGCTTTCCGCAAAAACTTCAACATTGGGAAATACCGAGCGTAGCGTGGCCAAAATATGCCCCAGCAGCGTGGCGCGGTCCCCTTCGACAGCGCTGATGACGTTCATAAGAAAAACGCCGTCGTCTGACAGACGCAACTTCACCTGCGTAAAAAACTCACGCGTAACCAGATGGGCCGGAATGTGTCGCACGCCATTGTAGGCGTCGCCGAAAATCAGATCGTATTTCTCTCCACCGCGTTGAAGAAAACGGCGCGCGTCGTCCGCGTGTGCGTGAATGTTCGGGAATTCATCCAGCTTGAAAAACTTCCGCCCGACCTCGATCACCGCAGGATCGATCTCAACCACGTCCACGTTCACGCCAGCCCCGAGTCGCGCAACCTGCTCAGGCATGCCGAACGCGCCGGCGCCGATGAATAGTGCGTGCTGGATTTTTAGATCGTCATTCAACTGCGCGAGCTGCCAGAAACGCTGGTAGTCGATAATGAGGTCGCCATTTTCCATCATGCCGCCCTCCAGCGTGGAGTCGAGCTTGAGACGGCGTTCCCAGCCCGTGGGCGTGTCGTGCTGAAGCACTTCGATCTGGTGATAAAACGACTGCGTGTGGTATTTGACCGACTTGTCTGCCACGACTTCTGCGGGCAGCGCGCTGGCGGCGGCGAGCAATCCCACCAGCAGCGGAGCCACCTGAGACCGCGGCGGTATGCGTGCCAGCCAGAACGCCATCAGCGCCAGCAGAAGCAGAACAGCGCCAGCACCTAGGAAAATCGCTTTCACACCGAATGCCGAAAGCAGCACGAAGCCCGATAAAAATGTGCCGGCAAAACTTCCAAGCGATCCGAGCATGCTGATCGTGCCTGCGGCCTGGCCGACATGTTCATCGTGACCCGAGAGACTGTAGAATCGCACCGACGCAGGTGACACAGCGCCGAGCAAAACTCCCGGCAGTGCGAAGAGAAAGAGCGAGATGATGACCGGCCCTGAGATGAGCCCTGAATCCTTGAGCGAATCCGCCATCATTGAATTCAGAGCCGGAATAAGCATCGTGAGCACCGCCGCTCCCGCCAGCAGCCAGCCGAGCAAGTCCATGCGTTTCAACTTATCCGCCAGGACGCCGCCGAGATAACCGCCAACGCTGAAAGCAACGAGAATCACGCCAATCAATGCAGTCCAAGTGTAGAGGCTGTTGCCGAAGTTCGGTGCCAGCAAACGGTTGGCGCTGATCTCGATCACCATGATGGCTGCTCCTGCAAAAAAGCAGATGACCCCGAGCAACACCCGGATGAAACGATGCGGCGCAGCCAGAGGTTCCGGCTGCGGCTTTGTTGTTTTTGGTTGGGGCTTGGCCATGCTGATCTATTCGCCGTAGAAGACGAGGCTGACAATCTTCCATTCCGCACCATTGCGGCGCAGGGTAAAAAAATCGGTGCCGCGCTCCTCTTTGGAACCTTTGCTCAAGACCCACGTCACGGTCGCTTGCGCGACTTTGGCATCGCCTTGGATCTTCATTTCCAATGGGCGCTCGGTCATGGGAAGCTCGCTCTGCTCATGCGCGAGCTTTTGACCGTGCAAAAAATCCACCGTGCCTTCGCTGACAATCTTGCCGTCCGTCGCGACAAACAAAATGCGCGCCTGCGAATCAAAGCACGCGCCGTAACCCTCCATGTCGCGCTTCGACCAGGTCTCAAAGTAACGGTTCAGAAAAGCGCGGATCGACGCATCATCGGGATGCAGCGCGGGCTTTGGCGAGCAGGAGGCGAGACTGATCAACAACAGCAGCAGCCATGACGAGATCAGCCGCTCGGTCGAACGCAGCCCTTTCCATCTCGATCGCGCTGTTCCATAAAGCGTCATTCGTGATTATCCGACTTCCGGCCATTTGATGAAATCGACCGCAGATTGCTCTTCACCCAGGCCCATCAATCCCAGTAATCGATTCAAGTCATCCACCCCGTAGTATTCCAATTCAACACGGCCCTTCTTTTCACCGTGATGCACGACGGCGGCAGTGGCAAAATATCGCGTGAGCTTTTGCTCAATGGCGCGCAGGGCTTGCTGGAGTTCCGCGCCGGTCGCAGGCAGTTGCGTCTTCGCCTTTGGCGGATTTAAAATGTGTCCAACAAGTTTTTCAGCGCCGCGCACGGTGAGCCCCTTGGCGATGATCTGATCCGCTGCCGACTCGATGTCGGGCTTCGTCTTGAGCGATAGGAGAACCTTGGCGTGACCGGTGCTCAGTTTGCCATCGCGCACCCGCTGCTGCACGATCACGGGCAACTCCAGCAGACGGATGGCGTTGGCCACGGTCGCGCGGTTCTTGCCGACACGTTGAGCGATGTCCTCCTGCCGCAGGTTGAATTCCTTCGCGAGCCGCTGGTAGGCCTGCGCTTCCTCGATGGCGTTCAGACCTTCGCGCTGAAGATTCTCGATGAGCGCCATCTCCAGCACGTCCTTGTCACTGGCCTCGCGCACAATGACCGGAACCTCGCTCAAGCCGAGCTCGCGGGACGCGCGCCAGCGGCGCTCGCCGGCGATGAGTTCGTGCTTCCCGTTGCGCAGTCGCACGATGAGCGGCTGGATGATGCCATGCTCGCGAATCGAGTCCATCAGCTCGGTGAGCTGATCGCCCGCGAAATCTTTACGGGGCTGAAGCGGGCTGGCCACGACGTCCGAGAGCGGAACCTTGCGCACAGCCTCGCCCGGCGGAGCTGCGCTGGCTGGCGTCTGCCCAACGTTCGGAGCACCAAGTCCGGTTGGCGCGCTGCCCGCGGGTCTGCCGATCAATGCTCCGAGTCCTTTGCCGAGTGCTGGTTTAGCCGTTGCCATAGGCGGCGGAGACTAGTGCTCTGTGAGAAAAACTCAAACTCCAAACTTCAAATGTCAAACATGCCTGCCAAGTTCGCATGGAGAGTAGCCGCCGTCTCTGGGAGGCCCTTGGCGAAGTCGAGGTTGTCTGCGTGCATGGAGCCAAGTGTTGGCACGCCTAGGAAAATTATCACACGAAGGCACAATGGATTTTTTGAGTCAGAACCCACAGCACAGAGGATTCGCTTCGCTAGGTGCGGACCACACTCACTTCTTCGCCTCCACGCGGTATAAGTGCAGCGTATCAACGAAGGGACTGGCACAATGCTCCTTTTGTTTTCTACAGACAGTCCACGCCATAGATCCAACCTAAAATGCCTCCCATAGCAAGCATTCTGTCCCCGTTTGAAGCGGATACCTCGACCTGATATCGGGTAAAGTCATTTGAACCGCCGTCAATCGAACGGGATGGAAAAGAGATAGGATGCCAAGATACTCCCTGAACAGCTCTGTAAAAAAGTGTCTGACCAAAAAGTCGAACCGAAGTGGAAAACGTCTCGTCGGCTGCTTGCAAATATAATCGCGAACGAAGGATTCCCGCCGCAAACAGGATTGTGGTGACCACAATCATGATTCCCATGTTGCCAACAAACAGACCTTCGAATGGGAGCGTCACCCAAATAAATATCTCTAGACCGACGAGCAAGAATGCAGGCAGGATCACCGCTAATGGTCGGGCAGAAAACGTGCGAGAAAGTGGCTCCATATCTTGGCTAAACAATTGGAACATTGACAATTCTGTTGGAATAACGCAATGCCTTTATTAGGCGACATATTTGTCGCGTTTTGCCCGCCAAATCTGGATTTTGTCGGTTTACACTTACGCGCGTTGCCAAACACACAGAGAGTTTATTAACACACACTCAAGCGAGTCAAGGCCCGGCAGGCTGGATGAGAGGTTCCTGGGGGGGGCTTGCGTAAATGCGCTACTTGATGAAAACCGATGCGGAAACACGGGATAGGCATTTTGTATGATACTGTGGGAGACCGTTTTGGAGCTCAGGCGCCTTCGCGTGCCGCCCTTCGCACCCTCGCGCAGGGCCAAGCTCAACCCCCTGACGCCATATCGTCAGGGGACATTCGCAGGAAGTCTGCGTGGGCGCAGACTTCAGCACGCGGGGCACGTGCGCTCCAAGAACCCCAGCGCGCAATGCAAACAGTCACGAGTTTGTTTAAACCGCCAAAACCACAATATCTGGGCGGTTTCCTGAGAAATACCCACAATATCTTGTGATAGGCCATTTTTTGCTTGCTGCACCCCCGCCTCTCAGGTTTAATCAGCCGCGAGAATCTTCCCGTTTTCAACTCTCATTTACGCCATGTATCTCAAAACACTCGACATCCACGGTTTCAAATCCTTCGCCGATAAGACCACCTTCGAATTCCACGAGGGCGTCACCGGCATTGTCGGCCCCAACGGCTGCGGCAAATCCAACGTCGTTGACGCCATCCGCTGGGTGCTCGGCGAGACCTCAGCCAAAGCCCTCCGCGGCGACGAAATGGCCGATGTTATCTTTAACGGCACGGACAAACGCAAGCCCGTCGGCATGGCAGAGGTCGTCCTCACCCTGGCCGATTGCGAGCAGGGTCTGCACGTGGACTTCAACGAAGTCGCCATCGGTCGCCGCGTCTTCCGCGACGGACGTAGCGAGTATCGCATCAACGGCACCATCTGCCGCCTGAAGGACATCCAGGACCTCCTCTCCGGCACCGGCATCGGCCGCGCGGCCTACTCGGTGATGGAGCAAGGAAAAATCGACCAGCTCATCAGCGCCAAACCTGAGGACCGTCGCGCGGTCTTCGAGGAAGCCGCAGGCATCACAAAGTTCAAATCGCAAAAGAAAGAGGCGCTGCGCAAACTGGAATACACCGATGCCAATCTCCTGCGCGTGGCCGACATCATCGCGGAAGTCAGCCGACAGATGAACAGCCTCCAGCGCCAGGCGCAAAAGGCCAAACGCTATCAGGTGCTCCACAAGGATTTGCGCGTGCTGGACACTCACCTCGGCCACCGTCATTTCATGGAATTCCAGGCCGAGAAATCCGAGACCGAAACTCAGATCAAGGCGCTGCTCGCCCAATGCGAGGAGATGCAGAAAAAAATCCACGATCGCGAAGCCGATGCCGCGCAGACTCGTGAAGCCTATCATCAGGTCGAGGGCCGGATTAATTCCCTCCGCCAGCAAGCGCAGGAGTTGCACTCGCGCATTCAGGGGGCCGACAGCAAGATCGGCTTCAACAACGAGCGTGCTGAAGAACTCGCCGGTCGCATCCAGCGCAATCAAGAAGACGCCGGCTCCGCGCGCGAACTTCTGGAACGTCAGCGCCGCGAACTCGCCGCCGCCGATGAACAGTTCGCCGAAATCCACAACGCTCTCGCCAGCCGGCAGACCGCATTGGACGAGCACCACCTGACGCACAATGCGATCATCCCCGAGCGGCTCCGCATCGACACTACGCGGCGCACGTTGCGTGAAACCTTCCGCACCATCGAAAGCCAGATGGCCACCGAGGAAGCGCGCGCGCAAAATCTCTCCGGCCAGATGAACGGCGACCGCCAGCGTCATGAGACTCTGCAGCACGACAAGCAAGCCGCCGCCCAGCAGCGCGAAGCCAGCCAGGTGGAATTCGACCATCTCCAGCGCCAGATTCAGGAACTGGAATCATCTCGTGACGATCTCGATCAAAAATTAAAAGACATCGCCAGTTCCATTCAAGAGCGCCGCCTCCAGCGCGAAGGCGCCATTGAAGAACTGAATGAAATCCAGCGCCATCTCACCCAGCGCAACTTGCGATTGGAGACCCTGCATCAGATCATCGAGAAAGGCGAAGGTCTCGACTTCGGCACGCAAAATGTGCTTGGTGGCTTCGATGAACCAGAACGATTCAAAGACAAGCTCAACGGCATCGTCGCCTCCTCCATCGAAGTTGAGCCCCAGTTCATTTCCGCGATTGAAGCGGCCTTGCGCGATCATCTGCAAGCCGTGCTGCTGACAGATTCGTCCTTGGCCGATGAGATCATCAGCAAGCTCAAAGACGGTAAACTGGGCCGGGCCGCGCTGGCGCTTCAGGATTTCCTCCACTCAGAAGAAGGCACCGAGCGCCAGTTCATGCCCAATGGCGCGATCGCCTGGGCGCTCGACAAAGTGAAAGCCAAGCAGGAAGTGCAGCCGCTGATGAACCGCTTGCTCCGCGATGTCGTCATCGTGGAAGATCTCACGACCGCGCTCCGCCTCAAGATGGAGCATCCCGCACTTTGCTTAGTCACGCTCAACGGAGAAATGATCAGCGCCTATGGCGTCATCCATGGCGGCGCGGGCAAGGAAGAAGCTTCCAGCACCCTGCGCCGGGAGGCGGAGTCGCGCAAACTGCGCGAGGAAGCCGGTCTGCTTGAGGCCGCCGCCGCCGTGAAGGAAGAGCAGATCGAAGAACTGCGCGTCAGCATTGAGGAACAATCACGCGATGAAGCCAACGCCCGCGATGCCGCGCAAAAAAATCGCGATGGCCTCAGTCAGTTCCACGGAAAAGTCAGCGTCGTGCAGCGCGCCTTGCAACAGGCCACCGCCAAGCTCGACAGCCTCGATTGGGAGCAGAACCAGATCGGCGACCGCTTGGCCACTGCCGAAGCCGTGATCGCCGGCCACCGCGAGGCCGCCGCAGCGTGCGGCCGGCAGCTTGAGGAAAACCAACTGCGCGAACAGGAGCTAGAGCGCGAACTCGAGAACATCATCCGGCGCGAATCCGAATCAACCGAGCGTCTCAACGAACTCAAGACCGCATACGCCGTCGAGCAAAGTGCGCTCCAGGGCGTGGAACGTCAGAAGGCCCCGCTGGCCAGCCGGCTGGAGGAACTGCAAAATTCCATCACCCGTTACGAGAACGAAGTCTTCACATGGGAGCAACGCATTGAGTCCGCGCAAAATGAAAACCGGCATCTCGCGGAAGAACTGGAAGACGCACGCCGCCAGCACAGCGTGATCGAAGATGAAGGCGCGATGCTCGTTGATAACCGCAACGCCGCTTTTGAAAAGGTCACCGTGCTTGAGAACGAACTGAACGCCTTCCGCCAGCGTCATTCTGAACTAAACGAGCACCGCAACCGCGCCGAAGTGCAGCAGACGAGAGTGGACCTCAGGCTGGAAAATCTCGTCACCCAAGTGCACGACCGTTATCAGATATCGCTCGACACCTTCGAGCCAGACCCACACACGCTCCTGCTCGCGCTCAGCGAGCAGAAAAAGCAGCACGAACGCAACAGCAAGCGCAAGGCCACCCTC
>JANNQW010000395.1:0-3407 GCA_031400955.1 Verrucomicrobiota bacterium | reverse complement strand
TCCTTGAATCTTAGCGCGAGCGACCACGAGAAAGTGTCGCCCGTTCCGCCACGCGCTTGGGGATGATAAGCATCCAGGAGGATGTCATTCACGGTATAGTCTGCGATGCGTTCGAGCGAGAGAGTGTCACGCACCTGAAATACCTTGATGACTTTTATCCCCATATCTTCCAGTGAGTCGCAGAAGGCTGGCGTTTCGTCGCCGTGAAGCTGGATGACCGACACCAGTCCACCTGCGGCAACAGCTTCGATTTCTTCCATCGACGGATTCACCAGCACACCCACACGCGTTGCTGTTTCCGGCAGTCCGGTGAGCCAGGTGGCGTTGGTCGGTGCGACGAAACGTTTCGACTGCGGCCAGAAATTGATGCCGATGAAGTCCGCGCCCAGCACTGCGGTCCGCTGCGCTTGATCCGGTTGCGTAATGCCGCAGATCTTTACAAGCGTGCTCACGTTCGCGCGGGCAGCAGGTTGCTGGTGATGTTCATCAGGGTGTCGAGATTGAGCGGAAGAGGAACTGCACCCCGGACCCGGGCGTCGCGGGAGATTTCGTGGAAGGCCGTGGCATCCTCTCCGCGCACGAGAAAAATCACGGGCGGTGCCGTGTGAGTATCGCTGTGCACCCGCGGGTAAATCCGGGCCAGTAGTCGATCCAGCAAAGTGCCGCTCATGTCCGGCAGGCTGATGGCAAAAATAAAGAGGGCGTATTCCCGCTGGAGCGCGCGTTCGCAGGCGTGCTCGGCGGCGGCGGCATCGTCCACCTCGCAATTGAGAAATGCGGTGAGTGCCTCGCGGATCAGGCGGCGGTTCGGCAATGAGGCATCCACCACCAGCACGCGCACCGTAGCTGGCTCCGTCGTTGGTGCGACGGGCAAGGCCGTGGTTGCATTGGGTTTCTTTTTTTCCTTCATGACGCGTGCCAAGATTAAGAGTGTGCGGGTGCGGTCAAGGAGTGTGTGATGAACCGGCGCTTCTTCGGGCGAGAGTCTATGGGGCGGCAAACCTTCAGTTACTGCCGATATTTCCCTTGCCATTGCCGCGCTGCATCGGAAAATCAACCATCATGGCGCGCAGCAGCATCATCGAGCCGGCTACACCGGCTAATGTGGGTCCTTCGACATCAAAGGAGGATCGAAAGGAGCGCGCTCTCTGTGAAAAGACGCGGAAGAGCCTCATTGAGAAGCTCGATAACTGGGAGAATCACAAGGTATGGGACGAGTTTTATCAGACATACTGGCGTTTGATTTACAGCGTGGCCAGCAAGTCGGGATTAACCCGCGAAGAAGCCTTTGACGTGGTGCAAGAGACGGTCATCGCGATCGCCCGTCAGGTTAAGAAAGGTCAATACGATCCGCGCGCCGGTTCATTCAAGGCCTGGCTTTTGCAAATGACCCGCTGGCGCATCCTCGATGTGTTCCGCGCGCGCAAGCGCCAGCCTTCGCTCGCCGATCAGGGTGATAGCGACAGCGAGCACGCGGAGCTGGCGATGGAGCGACTGACGCAGGATAAGGACGATGTTTTGGAAAAGATCTGGGACAAGGAGTGGCGCGACAACATCAGCACTGCGGCGTTGGAGCGGGTCAAGACGAAGGTCTCGCCGCGGCAGTTTCAGATTTTTGACTGTTATGTCATGAAGGGCTGGGGTGTGAAGAAGACTGCGGAAGTTCTCGGTGTGAATGTCGCGCAGGTTTATCTCGCGAAGCACCGGGTGGGAGCGCTCGTGAAGAAGGAAGTGCAGGCACTGCAGAGCACGATGCTCTGAAATCAGCCCTGCAAAAATATCGGAAATCCCCATTTTGCTCGCCATATCGCAAAGTGGCTTAACCGGGCGCCATTCACGACTGGACCATTTTCCCTTGCGCGGGTCATCACTCCGTGGCTCAGTCCGCGTCCTATGATGAAGAAAACCTTTCTCAAATCAATGGTGACCGTCATCATCATGACGGCGCAGGGCATCCACGCCCAAAACAGTAAACCCGCCGCGCCCGCCACCCCGGACGCCAAACCCGCAGAAACCACCCAACCCCTGAAAGGCATCGTGAAAGTCACTCTTGAAACTTCCAAAGGAACGCTCGAACTCGAACTCGACGCGGACAAAGCCCCGCTGAGCGTCGCCAACTTTGTAAACTACGTGAAGAAGGGCCACTACGATGGCACCATCTTTCACCGGGTGATTCCCGGCTTCATGGTCCAGGGTGGTGGCTTCACTGCCGATATGCAGCAGAAGCCGGTCGACAAGGCCATCCAATGCGAGAGCAAGAATGGTCTCAAGAACACCAAGGGCACCCTCGCCATGGCCCGCACCAGCGACCCGCACAGCGCGACTTCGCAGTTCTTCATCAACGTAAAGGACAACAGCTTCCTCAACTTCCCCGGCCAGGACGGCTGGGGCTACTGCGTCTTCGGCAAGGTTACCAAGGGCATCGAGATCGTTGACGTCATCGTCGCCCTCCCATCCACGACCAAAGGCCAGCACCAGAACGTGCCGGTCGATCCGATCACCATCACCAAGGTCACCATTCAGCCTTAGGTTGCCTGTTTCTTGGCTTTTCGTTTTTGGTTTACAGGAACGAGTCTAACAACCGAGAACCAAGAACGAGAAAACTCCGAACCGCAAAAAATGCTTCCTCTCGAAGATCTTTTCACCGATGTCATCGGCAAGGCCCAGCGTGGTCTCGGCTTTGATGACGATAGTCTGGCCGCTCGCTCTGGCATTCCCGCCAAATGGGTCGCCAACATCAAGGCCGGCAACATTGATGAACCCATCCTTCGCAAGCTGGCCATCGAGTTAAACCTCCACCCCGGTGCTCTCCTCGCGATGGCAAAAAAGGAATGGGCCCCCCAGCCCGTGGAGCTCACTGGCCTCGCCCAGTTCAACACGACGTTCGAGGACATGACCGTAAACGCCTACCTCGCCTGGGATCCTGTCAGCAAAAAAGCGGCGGCGTTTGACACCGGCGCGGATGCTGCACCCATGATCGAGTTCATCACTCAGAACGGATTGCAACTCGAGTTCATCTTCCTGACTCACACCCATCCGGATCACGTCGCCGGCATCGACAAGCTCAGCGAAGCCACCGGGTGCAAAAACATCCTCTGCCACCAGCGCGAACCCCAGCCCGGCGCCGCGACCTTCGACACCGACAGCACCACGGCTTGGGAGGTGGGAGCCTTGCAAATCGAACCGCGCTTGACCTGGGGTCACTCGAAAGGCGGCGTAACTTATGTCGTGCGTGGTTTGAAGCAAACCGTGGCCGTTGTCGGTGACGCCATCTTCGCCAGCAGCATGGGCGGCGGCGGCGTTTCCTACGCGGATGCCCTCCTGACCAACCGACGCGAAATTCTTTCTCTTCCCGACAGCACCATCGTCTGCCCGGGCCACGGCCCCCTCACGACCATCGCCGAGGA
>JANNQW010000394.1:0-10258 GCA_031400955.1 Verrucomicrobiota bacterium | reverse complement strand
CGGCGTGCGCAAAGAGGGGCTGACCTCCGTGTGCTTCATCGCCGACCCCATCGTTAATGAACTCTGTGACATGATGTGCTGCCGACTGCGTGAGGAAATGGAAGGCAAGGCCAAGTCCCTGGCTTCCGGCCTGGGATGATCTTAAAGGTTTGCTGAACTACGGACTGGGAGTGCAGAGTGTCTGTCCTTTGGTGCTGCTCTTGTTTCAATTGGTCTTGGTATGAGGCTTGGGCAAGCTCACAACTTCACGTTTCTCAATCGCAGCGCGTTCGTGATGACGGACACGGAACTCAGGCTCATCGCGGCACCGGCCATGATCGGGCTGAGCAGCAGGCCGAAAAATGGATACAGCACACCCGCCGCTATCGGGATGCCGAGCGCGTTGTAAAGAAATGCAAAAAACAAGTTTTGCCGGATGTTCCGCATGGTGGCGCGACTCAGACGAATGGCTTTGGCGATGCCGCGCAGGTCGCCTTTAACAAGGGTGATGCCTGCGCTTTGCATGGCCACGTCGGTGCCAGTCCCCATGGCGATGCCAACTTCTGCTTCGCTCAATGCGGGGGCGTCGTTGATGCCGTCGCCGGCCATTGCAACGTGTTTGCCTTCCGCGCGCAGCTTTTTGACATGGGCAACTTTTCCGGCGGGTTCGATTTCGGCTTCCACGGCATCAAGACCAAGCTGACTGGCCACGGCGGCGGCGGTGTGGCGGTTGTCGCCGGTGAGCATGACGAGTTTCAATCCGAGCGCGTGAAGCTGGGCAATGGCTTCGGCCGTGCTGGCTTTGATCGGATCTGCGACGGCAAGAATACCTGCCAGCTTGCCATCGATGGCGACAAACACTGCGGTCTTGCCCGCTTCCTGAAGTTTCACCGCCGAAGCTTCCAGCGCCTCCAAGCCGCCAACCTTTTCGTTGCGCAGGAAATCAGGTTTGCCGATCATGACCACCCGGCCGGCGATGTTGCCAACAACACCTCCCGCAGTCACCGAACGAAAATCTTTCACCGGCCCGGGCACGATGCCTTGCTCCTTTGCGCCCTGCACAATCGCAGCGGCGAGCGGATGCTCGCTGTTCTGCTCCAGTGATGCGGCAAGACCGAGGAATTCTTTGGCATCAAACCCGCTGCTGGGAAGAACATCCATGAGCCTGGGTTTGCCTTCCGTAAGCGTGCCCGTCTTGTCCACGACCAGCGTGGTAATCTTCTCCAATCGTTCGAGCGCCTCGGCGTTCTTCACCAGCACGCCCTCTTGCGCGCCGCGTCCGACACCGACCATGATGGACATGGGAGTGGCCAGACCGAGGGCGCAGGGGCAGGCGATGATGAGAACAGCAACGGCGTTGACGATGGCATGCGCGAGTCTTGGCTCTGGCCCGAGCCACAGCCAGAAGATGAACGTGAGCACCGAAACCGCCAGCACCGCAGGCACAAAGATGCCCGCGACTTTGTCGGCGAGACCTTGAATGGGCGCGCGACTGCGCTGGGCCTCAGCCACCATGTTCACGATCTGTCCGAGCAAGGTATCGCTGCCCACGCGCTCAGCGCGCATGACGAAACTGCCGGGGCCATTGACCGTGCCGCCTGTTACCTTGTCACCGACCTTCTTCTCCACTGGCAGAGGTTCGCCGGTGATCATGGACTCCTCCACGTTGGAGTGACCTTCGACGACTTCTCCATCCACGGGCACCTTGTCACCGGGCACCACGCGCAACCAATCGCCGACTTTTACCTGATCGAGCGGGACTTCATGATCGCCACCTTCAGCGACCTGCCGCGCCGTCGGTGACGCGAGATCGAGCAACGCCTTGATCGCACTGCCCGTGCGGCTGCGCGCGCGAAGTTCAAGCACTTGACCGAGCAACACGAGCACGATAATCACCGCCGCCGCCTCGAAATAGATGCCGACCTGGCCGTGCATTTTCATGGACTCAGGAAATGCCGCGGGCGCGAGCATGGCCACCACGCTGAAAGCGTAAGCGGAACCCACGCCGAGCATAATGAGCGTCCACATGTTGAAGTGCCGCGTGATCAACGAGCGCCAGCCGCGACGGAAGACCGGTGCGCCTGCCCACAGCACCACCGGCGTGCTGAGGATGAACTGCGTCCAACATGACGCTGTTCCCATGATCCAATGCGGTGCACCGGGAAAAAGATGCGCCATCGCCAGCAGAAACACGGGAAGCGAGAGCAGCGCGCCAATCCACATGCGCCGTGTCATGTCGTTCAATTCGCTGTCATCGTCGTCCGCCGCCGTGCCTGCTTTGAGCACGAGAGTCATCCCGCAAATTGGGCAATCCCCCGGCTGATCCCGCTCGATCTCCGGGTGCATCGGACAAGTGTAGATTATTTTCGCTGCGGCTTTCCACGCGGGATTGCGTTCCAGCGCCATGCCGCACTTCGGACAATCGCCCGGCTTGTCCGACTCCACGCCGGGACACATCGGGCAAAAATATTTGGCGGCAATGGAAGGTTTCACATCACCGTGATGATGGTCGTGACCGCCGCAGCAACCCTGAAAAACAGGCTCGGGCTCCGGCTTTGCTGAACAGCAGTCGTGGCTATTGGGGGTAGGCGCTGGCTTCATCAAGGATAGTAACTCAGGGATTCAGCCGCCAGATAGCAAAGTTCAGCGCCGACGCGAAACTCACCCACGCCAAATAAGGCAGCAGCAGCACTCCCGCTACTTTTCTGACAAGCCAAAACGAGGCCAGAGTCGCCAGCAGCGCGAACCACAGCACGATGATTTCCGCAAAAGCCAGGCCGGCACGGTGCATGCCAAAAAACAGCGGCGTCCACAGTGCATTGAGCATCCATTGCAGAAGAAACCATCGTAACGCCCGACCTTGCACCTTCCAACCACCCTCGCGCCAGACCAGCCACGCCGCGACGGCCATCATGATGTAGAGCAGCGTCCACGCAGGGCCGAAGATCCATGCTGGCGGATTCCACGATGGCTTATTGAGCGCGGCATACCAATCATCGATGGAAACGAATGCAGCACCCACTGCCGCCGCAAAACACAACGCCAGCCAGCCGATCAAGGCCAAAATCTGTCGGCCCAAGGAATGTGAAGATGACACCCAAACCCCAGCATTTTTCGTCATGGCGAATCGTCCAGTTCTTCTGGCGTGGTTCGCGCATTCCAGATGTCCAGCAGTCCCATGGTGATCGTGAGCGCCACGGGACCCAGAATGAGACCGGCCGGGCCAAATAAAAGCAGGCCTCCGACCACGGACATGAAGGCGAGAATCGTGTGGAGTTTGAGGCGGTTTCCGACCAGCACGGGACGCAACAGGTTGTCGGCGGTGCCGACTACCAGCATGCCCCACAGGACCAGAATGAAAGCTTTTACGAAGGCGCCCTCCAGAACCAGAAAGACAGCCGCAGGAATCCAAACGACAAATGCACCCAGCACAGGCACCACGGCCAGCAATGCCATCACCACTCCCCAAAGCAACGGTGCGGCCAAACCCAGCCACCAGAACATCAGGCCGCCCAACAGACCCTGCACGCAAGAGACGGCCAGTGTTCCGTAGACCGTGGCGTGTATGGTGTCGCCGACGCGGACGAACAAATGCTCCATCTCCGGCTTCGAGAGCGGCGACAGACACCGCAGCGAATGCAGAACCAGTCGACGGTCGCGCAGGAAATAGAAGAGCAGATAGAAGGTCACGCAGAATTCAATCGCCTGAAACACAGAACCCTTGACGATCGACCCGGCAGTGGCGCTCAGCCAGGTGGCTAGCGCTTTCACGGTTCCCGGCAGGTCGAACTCCTTCTCGATCCAGTTGGCCAAAGGCGCCAGGCGCGGCTGAGTTTCAAGCGCGCGTCGCCACTCGCCGGAGCTGACCTTGGCTTCGACTTGTTCGGCGCCTTTTGCGGCCTGGAGAATCAAACTCTGCCCGACGAACGTTGCCGGGACGATCACGCTCAGGCCGATCACCAGGACCGAGAGCCCGGCAGCCAGGCTGGGGTGCTTCACTTTCAACTCTACCCACCGCTGGAACGGAGCGAACAAGACTGCCAGTGCCAGGGCCCAGGCCAGCGCGGGAAGGAATGGCGCGGCCAGGCGGTAACAAAGATAAATTCCGACGGCGGTCGCCGCCATCAGCACCAGAGTCTGGACATGACCGCGAGACCCCCAGTCGTTTGCGAGCGGCGCCTCCGGCGGATTCGTCTGTGGTTCGGTCATCTTTCAGCTGCAGAACACCGGCCTTCAATCAATGATGGTCGTGGCGGTCATGACTGCGGTTATTATGGTGTTCATGACGACCGCCGTAGTAGTAACGTCCGCTGTGATAATACCGATCACTGTAGGGGCGCCCTTGATAGTAATACCTGCCGGTTTCGTAACGACCACCGTAGTAATATCGACCACCCAAGTAATAAGCACTACCCGCATAGGTTCTTGGAAGCGTGCTGTAGTAGCCGGCACCTGAAGTCGAGTAAGTCCGGCCTTGGGGATAGACTGGCACGACACAGGAAGTTATGGAGACACCTGTAAGAATCAGGGAAAGTAGTGGCAAGACAATTTTCATAGTTGGAATGAGTTTGGTTTTAAAATGATTTCAATTGGCGGAATGGCTAACGATTAAAGCCTTCCCGTCAAGAGCAGGATGATGAGAATGATGACAATGAGGCTGGCACCACTTCCCAAGAGATGGTTGCCGGAGCGGAAGCCATAACCTCCGCCTCCAAGAAGCAGAAGAATGAGTAGAATGACGAGGAGGTTCATGATGTTAGCGGGGTTATGGTTGGCGGGCGCTTGTTCTAATGATCGGTCATCAGAATATGATGGTAGTCTTGACAAGTCGCGGACACCATGGGGTGTTCACCCCAACATGGTTTGCCAGGGATTCACGCTATCGGAGACGCCCGGCGATCGGCAAACTCCAACGCCTCATTCAGTGTATCTTGGAATTCTTTGACCTTGATCGGCTTGGTGAGATACCGGAAGAAGCCCGCTTCCAGGCCCTTCTCGATGTCGCGCGGAATGGCATTGGCACTGAGGGCAACGACGGGAATATGCGCCGTGACGGGATCTAAATGGATGATCTTCATGGCTTCGGTGCCACTGATGCCAGGCAGGTTGATGTCCATCAAGATGACATCTGGCAGATAGCCGCGAGCGAGATTGACGCCATCCTTGCCATTTTGCGCAGTCAATAGACGGATTTCAGGACGGCGGGCGATGAGTTGCTCGATGAGTTTCAGATTTGCGGGGTTGTCCTCGACATAAAGCAGGAGACGGGATTTCGAACTTGTCTGGCTAGGAGCATCACGACTATCCGTGCTCGCGGCTTTGAAGGCTTCTACATGCGGATCCGATTCGGAGATCAGTTCAATCCAGAACACGCTCCCGACGCCAACGCTGCTTTCCGCGCCGATGGTGCCCTCCATAAGCTCCACCAGACGCTTGCTGACCACCAGCCCGATGCCGGTGCCTTCTTCGCCACTGGCCTCTTTCCCAAGCCGGTTAAATGCCTGGAAAAGCATCGCCAGCATTTCGGGAGACAGCCCGGCTCCGGTATCCCTCACACTGATTCGCAAACGGTCGTCCACACTCAAAGCGCAATCCACTACAACGGTTCCGCCGGCCTTGTTATACTTGATGGCGTTGGAGAGCAGATTGATCAGCACCTGCTTGACGCGCGTCCGGTCGGCCTTGATAAAACAGGGTTTCTCAAACTTCGGAAAGGACATCGTAATGCCGCGCTTCTGCGCCTGGGGCTCGATCATGGCCAGGCATTCGATCATGACTTCGGGCAACGACACCGGTTCCAACGAAAGCGAAAGCCTTCCGGACTCGATCACGGCAAGATCAAGAATCTCATTGATCAGCTCCAGCAGATACCAGCCTGCGTGAAGGATCTGGTCGATGCTCGCCTTTTGGGCGGGCGTAGGCACTGGAGAATCAGACTCCATGAGCTGGGCGAAACCGAGAATGGCATTAAGCGGCGAACGCAGTTCATGGCTCATGCTGGAAAGAAAATCAGACTTCGCCAGGTTGGCTTTTTCCGCGATGGCCTTGGCCTTCTCCAGTTCGACTGTATTTACTTGCAGCACCTGATCCCATCGTTTGCGTTCCGTCACGTCGCGGGCTGCCGCGAACACGCCCTGGAGGATGCCGTCGCGATTGTAAAAGTTGGTGGCGTTGTAAGACACCACGGTTTCATTTCCGTCCTTGGCGCGAGCGGTCAGTTCGTAGTCGGTCACCTTGCTCTCGCTGAGCACCTGCTTGATCCCCGCCTCGGCCCGCGCCGGATCGGTGAAGTAATTCTTGAAAGGGGCTCCGATCAACTCCTCACGTGAGCAGCCGGTCAGGGCCTCCATCTGCTTGTTGACGTCAGTGATGATGCCAGCGGGATCGGTGGTCATCAGGGCATCGATGTTGGATTCGATCAGCGAGCGGGTGTAGAACTGCTGATCGCGCAGACGCTGGTCGAGTTTTTTCTGCTCCTCTTCCACCCGCTTGCGGGCGGTGTTGTCAGTGCCAATCAGGAGATAGCCGATGATCCCATAGTGATCATGGGCGTCGCGCAGCGCGGTGACAGACACCACCGCGGGGAAACGGCTCCCATCCTTGCGAATGTAAGTCAGCTCATAAATGTCTTCAATGCCACGAGAGGCCTTGAAGACCAGAGCCTCGAAGCCCGGTGCGATCGTGGTGCCCAGCTCCAGGCTCAACGCTGCGGCCCGCGCGATCACTTCCTGGGGATCAGAAATCTCAGCCGGGGTGATCTTGTTCAGAACGTCGGAAGCAGCGTAACCGAGCATGCGCTCGGCTCCAACATTAAAAATCTGGATGACTCCTTTTTCATCGGTGGCGATGCTGGAGAAGTTGGCGCTGTTGAGGATTGCATCCTGTAAAGCGCCTGTTTTCAGGATGGTCTCATTGCGCAAGACCTCAGTGATAGCTCCCACCGTTGCGGTTTCAGCAGGGGGCGTGGGTTTGGTTTCCGCCGACATAGAATGAGTCTGCTGCCGTTACTTCTTCTCGGCATCGACCCTGGCCTTTTCAGCAGTCGCCACGGCATCGGCTCTTTTCTTGTCGGCATCGAGCTGGGCTTGCGCAGCCGTTTTGCTGGCCTCGATGTTGGCCTTGCTAATCGTGGCATCAATGTCCGCTTGCTTTTTCGCGTCTGCGGCGGCGGTGTTTACGGCTTCCTTGCGATTGTCGATGGCTTCTTTGGTGGCCTCTGCTCTGGCGTCGATCGCCGCTTTTTCCTCGTTGCAACCAGCGACGATGAACGACGAGAATGCGAGGATGGCTAATGTAGTGTGTTTCATAATGTTTGCTTGGTTTGGGTTCAACGGCGACGGCAGGTATGCAACCGGTTCCGTGACGCATCATCGCTGTTGCAGCCCCTTGACTCTATGGGGTCAAACCCTACCGGCTAGATGATCGTCACCTGCACGCTGCTCTCGATGATGCCCGTCGCGATGGCATATCGGGTCAGGCCGGCGGTGTCGTGAATATTGAGCTTCTCCATGAGGCTCTGCCGGTGTTTCTCCACGGTTTTCACACTTATCTTCAACTCCTCCGCTGTCTCCTTGTTGGCCTTGCCTTCAGCGACCAGTTGGAGCACCTCCGTTTCCCGCGAGGTGAGCTGGGCAGCCCCTTTGCCGGGAAGATCGCCCCGGTCATGGGCCTTTTTTTCATGATTCTTGCGGCGCTTGGAAATGCTGGGGCTGAAGATGGTCTTGCCCTTGTGAATATCGCGAATCGCCCCAGGCAAAATATGGGCAGCGGTTTGTTTAATCAGATAGCCGGACGCACCGAGCGCCATGACCTGCTCCACGTAAGCATCATCGCTGTGTGCCGAGAGGATGAGCACCTTGGTGGAGGGATTGCTTTGAAGGATCTGCCGTGTCGCCTCCAACCCATTGAGCAGCGGCATGGCAATGTCCATGACGATGACATCGGGACTGAGCTTGCTGGCCAGCGCCACAGCCTGACGGCCGCTCTCCGCTTCACCGATGACCTCGATGTCGGCTTCCAATTTCAATAAGGCAAGCAGACCTTCGCGAACAATCGTGTGGTCTTCAGCCAGCAGTACAGTGATGGGATTCATGGACATTCAAGGGTTGTGGCTTTGCCGGGTTTCTTCTTCGGGGCGTTTATCCCCATATTCTTGTCTGACGGAATCTCAATGCGGATGGTGGTGGGTTGGCCGGCTGCGGACTCCACGCAAAATGTCCCGCCGACCATCTCGACTCGCTCCCTCATGCCGAGGAATCCGAGACGATTGCCTTTCTTTGCGGGAGCATTATCGTTCACTTCAAAGCCCTGGCCGTTGTCGATGATTTCCATGCGGATGACATTTTTCAACTCTTGAAGGCTCACCTCTACTCTGCTGGCCTTGGCATGGCGGGCAACATTGGTAAGCGCCTCCTGGGCGACGCGATAGAGCATCGTGCGCCTGGCGTTGTCCAGAAGTTCAATCCCGGCAAAGACTTTCAAGGTGACGCGAACGCCGGTGTCTTCCATGAAAGATTTCATGAATGATTGAAGCGCGGGAATCAACCCCAGGTCATCCAGCACCGTAGGGCGCAGCTCGCGCGCGAAGCGATGCACGATGTCCACTGATTTTTCCACGAGCTTTTGGGTGCTGGCGATTTTTTTCTGCAGCTCCTTGATGCCGGAGATGGACGCCATTTTCAAGGCCGCCAGCCGGACATTGATTCCCGTCAGTGTCTGGGCGATGACATCGTGCAGCTCGCGGCTGATTTTCCTGCGCTCCTCCTCCTGCACGGACAGCAGCTGCCGGGAAAGATGCCGCAGCTCCTCCTGCATCTGCAGTGACTTCTCCAGCAATCCGCTGGAAGTCTGTTGACTGATCCTGAGAGAATCCTCCACGGCCTTGCGATGAATGACCTCCTGTTTCAGCACATTGACGGAGTCGGCCAGTTCTCCTGTCCGCTGGCTCAGCGCCTTGACGACCTGGTTCAGGTGGGCGTTCGCCTCCCGCGCACCGCGGTGAGTCTGCTCGAGTGGTGTAAGAACCTCGGCAAAAAAAACTCCTGCGCGTGCCATCGAACCATCACGGGTGCTGGACGAGTAACCGGGCAGCACCAATGCGATCAGGGCAATCTCGTGGATCCTGGCCAGGTCAAGTGTCTCCAGCCCGATGGCCATGGCCCGACGTCCAAGTTCACGTGCCGGCTCCAAACCCGACTCGGGCCTTTGCTTCAGATACTCCTGCAAGGCCGCCTGATAAAGCCGCGAGAGTTCATGCCTCTTGTCTTTCATGCTAGACGCCGAATTCACGTGTTAGCCGGTGGGTGATGTGGGTGGACTCTTGCACGAGCCGCTGAATGTTTTCGATCTCCTGGTCGAGGCTCGCACTGCTGACAGCCGTCAACCTCTTCAACGCCAGCAGTCTAACATGGATGCCCAGCAATGTCTGCGCGATTTCGTCATGAAGATGAAGGCTCATCTTCCTGCGCACTTCTTCATTGGCCGACAGAAGCTTGCGCGCCAAATCCTGCAAATGCTCCTCCAAACGCAGGGAGTCCTTGAGCAATTGACGGGAGGATTGTTCGCTGGTGCTGAGGGCTGCCTCCGCAGTCTGGCGCCCCGTGATTTGATCCTTCAAGTCGCTATTGGAATCGGCAAGATCCCTCGTGCGCTGTTCCAGTGTCTCGGTCACATCTCGTAGTTGCTTGTCAGCTTCCAAGGCCGCGGCATGAGTTTTCTCAATAGACGTAATAGCCTCAGTAAAAAAAACCGCTGCGCGAACTCCAACATCCTCGCTCTGAGCGGAGGAGGACTCCGGCGAGACCAATACCGCGACAGTCGACTCGTGAATTTTGGCCAAATCAAGTGTCTCGAAGCCGAGTTCCAAGGCTTGCTGGCCCATGTCTCGCGCCGACTCCATGGTTGATGATGAATCCTGCGCCAGATGGGTGCGCAGCGCCCCCAAGTAAAGCTCTGACAAGTCGCCTGTCTTCGTTTTCATCGAGGATTGAAGATCACCTGTTTGCATTCGGGACGAAGGACTCCATTTCCCGGAATGCGCACGTGTCATGAATATCAGATCAGCGACCCCTTCCGTCCATGGGGTAAAACCCTACCGGCCATCCGCGCAATGGCCGCGGCCTTCACCGGCACCAGTCAATCAACCCGGATTCCGAAGTTAAAAAAGGCATCGTTTGGCGCTGAAGGCGTGGTTACTTGGCAGTGCAAACAAACCAGCACTCACAGCCATGCACCAAACGATGCAGGGGATTATCAACCCCGTTTTCACTTCCCGGCAAGT
>JANNQW010000393.1:0-4642 GCA_031400955.1 Verrucomicrobiota bacterium | reverse complement strand
TCCCGAGGTGTCCCGCGATCTCAAGACCGCGCTCGACTCCCGGGGTATCACCCGGCAGAGCGACATTAGTTTCTATCAGAGCCGCGAACTGCTGCTGACCGACGGCAACGGCAAGATGGCCCAGTGGCGCAAGAAGCTCTTCGTCTTCCTCTCACGCCTGGCGCGGCCTGCCACCGGTTACTTCCAGCTTCCTTCACGGCAGGTGATTGAGCTGGGGATTCAGCTGGAGTTGTGATGCTGCGCGCGTTTTGCATCGCGGAGCGATGCCAGCTCAGGGGCCTGTTGAAAACGGGTGTGGCACGGGCTTTCAGCCTGTGTGTAGTTCGGGCATTCTGCCCGAAACGTGGGGAATCGACAGGCTGAAAGCCCGTCGCACACTCAGCCAAGATGGCTAAGTTACTTTTATGCCACCCGTCCGCAGCAGGCCTTGTATTTTTTGCCGCTGCCGCAGGGGCAGGGCTCGTTGCGACCGACCTTCGGGACTTCCCGCTTCAGCGGGATCGTGATCTTCGGGCCATCATCCTCGCCACCTTCACCGCCTTGTGACGATTGCGCCGGACGCGCTTGTGGCTGGGAATCGTGACCGAATGTCTTGCCGTGCTTCATGGTGTTGCGGATGTGCTCCATGAACATCTGAAGGCGCTGATGGCTGCTGAAAAGATTGCCCAGAGTCTTGTTGCTGATGCTCTGCATCAGCTCGTTGAACATGATATAGGCCTCCTGCTTGTATTCAATCAGCGGATCTTTCTGTCCGTAGCTGCGCAGGCTGACGCCCTCGCGCAAGGCATCCATGGCGTAGAGATGATTCTGCCAGAGTTCGTCGATGGCCTCGAGCATGATGACACGCTCGCTTTCCTGCAATAGCTGCGGGAGCACACCCTGCGTCTTCAGGTCATACGCGCGCTTGATGCGTTCGATGATAAAGCCGCAGTTGCCGTCGAAATCATGCGTTTCCAGCGCGGCATCTTTTGAAGTCAAGCCGAGTGGGAAGGTGGCGTTCAACCAGTTGAGCAGCGCAGGATAATTGGCCGGATCTTCACTGCTTGGTTCGCGCGGAACAAATTCTTCGACCCGGGCCGGTATCGTCTTTTCGACAATTTCATCAAGCAACAGACGAGGGTCCGGACTCTCCAGCACTTCATTGCGGAAGTTATAAACCACTTCGCGCTGCTGGTTCATCACGTCGTCGTATTCCAGCACCCGTTTGCGGATCATGTAGTTGCGCTGCTCCACGCGCTTTTGCGCAGTTTCGACGGAGCGGTTGAGCCAGGGATGCTCCAGTTCCTGGCCTTCCTCCATGCCAAAGCGCTCCATGATCTTGGTCATGCGATCAGCGGCCCCGAAGTTGCGCATGAGATCGTCTTCAAAGGAAATGAAGAATTTGCTCTCGCCGGGATCGCCCTGGCGCGCGCAGCGCCCGCGTAGCTGACGGTCCACACGGCGTCCTTCATGGCGCTCGGTGCCGAGCACAAACAATCCGCCGAGTTCCGGCACACCCGCGCCGAGCTTGATGTCCGTGCCGCGTCCCGCCATGTTGGTGGACACGGTGACCGCTCCACGCTGGCCTGCACGGGCGACGATCTCTGCTTCTTGACGGTGATATTTGGCATTCAAAACTGAGTGCGGAATTTTCTGAAGCTTGAGAAGGCGGGCGAGTGTCTCCGAAGAGTCGACACTGGCGGTGCCGATGAGGATCGGCTGGCCTTTGGCATGCAACTCGGCGATGAGTTTTAGCACCGAGTTATATTTTTCGCGGCGCGTCTTGTAGATGCTGTCGTTGTTGTCCTTGCGCTGGACGGGCCGGTTCGTCGGGATGCTGAGAACGTCCAACCGGTAGATGTCGTGGAACTCTGCGGCATCCGTCTCCGCTGTGCCGGTCATGCCGCCAAGCTTCTGGTAAAGACGGAAGTAATTCTGAATCGTGATTGTCGCCAGCGTTTGCGTTTCGTGGTCGATGTGGACGCCTTCCTTGGCTTCGACGGCCTGGTGGAGTCCGTCGCTCCAGCGGCGGCCGGGCATCTCACGGCCCGTGTTTTCATCGACGATGATGACTTTGTTTTCCTTCACCACATACTCGACGTCCTTTTCATAGAGACAGTAGGCTCGTAGGAGCTGGTTGATGTTGTGGATGCGCTGGCCCTGAGTGTCGAGCTTTTGCTGGGTCTCCTCGCGCTTCTGCTGTTTTTGTGCATCGGTCAGCGAGGTGTCGGCGTCGATTTCTCCGTAGGCCGTCGCGATGTCCGGCAGCACGAACGCGTCGGGATCGTCAGGGTTGAGGAAATTACGGCCCATTTCGCTGAGGTCTGCATCGTGGGTTTTCTCGTCGATCGTATAGTAGAGTTCTTCCTTCATTTCGAAGAGCGCGGTCTTCTGTGTATCCTGGTAGAAGCTAAGCTCGCTTTTTTCCATCGCTTTGCGCTTGTCCGTGTCTTCCATGGCGCGAAGCAGGGCGCGGTTCTTCGGCTGCGCGAGGCGCACTTCAAAAAACTTCCGGCCCGCGAGGTCGAGTTCTCCTTTCTCAAAGTGCTCGTTGGCTTCGCCCGCCAGCCGGTTGCTGAGTGCGTTCTGTCGTTTAACGAGCTGTTCGACGAGCGGTTTGTATCGGTCAAACTGATGGGTGCTGGTAGTGACGGGACCGCTGATGATCAGCGGCGTGCGCGCCTCGTCGATGAGCACGGAGTCCACTTCGTCAATGAGCGCGAAGTAATGTCCGCGCTGCACCTGATGAGATTTGTCCCGGGCCATGCCGTTGTCGCGCAGGTAGTCGAAGCCGAATTCGCTGTTGGTGCCGTAGGTGATGTCCGTGAGATATTGCAGGCGGCGCAGTTCGGAGTCCTGGTCGTTTTGGATGCAGCCGACCGTCAGGCCGAGGAACTTGTAGAGTGTGCCCATCCATTCCGAGTCGCGACGAGCGAGGTAGTCGTTGACCGTGACCAGGTGGACACCGCGACCGGTAAGCGCATTGAGATAGACCGGCAGCGTGCCCACGAGCGTCTTGCCCTCGCCGGTCGCCATTTCGGAGATCATGCCCTTGTGCAAGGCCATCCCGCCGATGAGTTGCACGTCGAAGTGCACCATCTCCCATTTTAACGGCTGGTCGCATACTGTGATCTCGCGTCCGCAGAGGCGGCGCGCGGCATTTTTCACCACGGCGTAGGCCTCGGGCAGGATCTTGTTTAGAATGTCCTGCTCGGTGCGGCTGAAATGGGGGAGCACTTGATCGTAAGCCTCGCGCGCTTTCAGGATGCGCTCCTTTTTTGCGTCGAGCGATTCGTCCTTCCAGGCCGCAGCCGAAACCAGTTGCTGATCGAGGCTGGGGAAATGTTCCCGCAACCGGTCGAATTTCTCGGCGATGGCCGTGAGGCATTCATCGACCTGGGGTTCTTCTGCGATGCGCAAGCCTACGCCGGCGAGAAACAACGGCGGATGAAAGGCCTGGAACTGGCCCTGCCATTTTGCGGTGCGCGCGGAGAGTGCCTCCTCTGGTTCAGCTTGAAGTTGCTGCTCGATGCGGTTGATCTCATGCACGAGAGGCCAGAGTTTTTTGATCTGGCGTTGGTTTTTGGTGCCGATTATTTTTCGCAGGATCCAATTAAGCATGATTCAGGGGGGTATTGGGCGGAGAGGCGTAGCATGGCTGAAAATTGCCCTCGTGCAAGGAACGTCTGCGGGATTGGCTCGCGCAAACCTGCGCTTCGTGATAGGAAGGCACGATGTTGCAAATCAGCCAACTGCGTCTCCCGGTGGATCATGCCGATGATCAACTGCGCATTGCGGCCGCGGAGGCGCTAGCGGTGCCCGTTACGGCCATTCAGAGTATGCGGGTGAAACAGCGCGCCGTGGATGCGCGCATGCGCAAGGGCGTTCAGTTCTGCTACACGCTGCATGTTGAGGTTGCCGGTGAGGAGGAAATATTGCAGCGGGCAGGGAAGCCGGGTCATGTCGAAGCCACGCCGGATGAGGAGTATCGGAACGACGGCATTCGCTTCGCGGCTTCGCAACCTGCCGTCGCGAGTTCTGACGACAGAAGTGTCGTCATTCCGCAGCATCCGGCAAAGCCCCGCGTCATCATCGTCGGCACCGGCCCCTGCGGATTGTTCTGTGGACTGCTGCTCGCGCGTCACGGATTCAAGCCGTTGCTATTGGAGCGAGGCAAGCAGGCTGGTCCCAGAGCCCGCGATGTCACTGGGTTCTGGCGGCGCGGCCTAGAGTTTAACCCTGAGTCGAACGTGCAATTCGGCGAAGGCGGCGCGGGCACGTTTTCCGACGGCAAGCTTTACACGCAAATTCGAGATCGCGAACATCGCATCCCGTGGATCCTGCGTGAACTTGTGAAGGCGGGCGCGCCTGAGGACGTTCTTATCAATAATCGTCCGCACATTGGCACCGACCGGCTCATCAAAGTGGTGCGCACCATCCGCGAAGAGATCATCGCGCTCGGTGGCGAGGTGCGCTTCGAGACGCGCGTGGCTGATGTCGTGATCGAAGATGGCGTGATGCGCGCGGTCATCACGGATCAAGGCGAGACGTTGGAAGCAGATCGAATAGTATTTGCCATCGGCCACAGCTCGCGGGACACCTTCGAGACGCTTCATCGGCGCGGCGTTCCGTTTGAAGCGAAACCGTTTTCCATTGGCGTGCG
>JANNQW010000392.1:0-2369 GCA_031400955.1 Verrucomicrobiota bacterium | reverse complement strand
GAAATCCAAGCTCGGCGTTGCGGCGGAGAATTCGCTCTCGATCACCGGTGATCTGCCGGCCACCGCGATGCCCGCGCGCGCCTCATGGGAACGACGCGCCGACTATCAACTTGCCCTCGTGAATGAATCCGTTGCACGCAGCGGGATTGAACTCGCAAAATCAAAAAAATGGGAAGACATCACCGGCGGCATCTTGTGGGAAGGCGAACGCATGGAAGACGCGCCGAACGGACTGGAGAACACCGGTTTCTTTGGGCTCAAATTATCCATCCCCCTTCCCTTTTGGAATAAAAACCAGGGTGAGATCGCAGAGAAAGCCGCCTCGGCTCAGCGGGCGATTCTGGAGACCAAGGCGCTCGTGGCTGGCATCACCAACGAAGCCGCTGCCGCGCGCGCAGAAATGGAGGCCAATGTGAAACTCGCTACCGAGACAAAGGAGAAACTCCTTCCCTTGGTGCTGGAACAAACCGAACGCCTGGAAAGCGCTTACAAGACCGGGCAGACCGACCTGTTGACCGTTCTGCGCGCACGGGAACAACGTCTGCAACTCGAAGCTGCGGTGATCGATGCCGTGCGTGATTTCCATCTGGCACGAATTCGCTACGAGGCCGCAACTGGCCAGCACGCACCCGCCACCAAGACCGCCAAATCCCATTGACTTCCATGATCTACCTCGTCATCAAGGCTCTGCTCAGCGGCTCCATTATTGCCATCGTGTCTGAGATCGCGAAACGGAACAACGCCGTTGCCAGTATCGTGCATTCGCTGCCGCTGATGTCGCTGCTGGCCTTCATCTGGCTGTATGCGGAAACCAAGGATGCAGGTCTCATCGGGCGACACGCGTTAGGCACATTTTGGTTCGTCCTGCCCACGTTGCCCATGTTTCTGCTTATGCCTTGGCTAATCAGCAAGCTCGGAGGCTTCTGGCCAGCTCTCATCGCGGGCATCCTGCTCACCATCGCCCTCTACTTCATCACGATGCGCCTACTGAAAACAGCAGGCGTGAACCTTTAAAATCAACACTTCTCATCATGTTTTTACGATTAATTCTTTCTTATTTCACCCTTACAGGTATGCTCTCCGCCGCCAACCCGGGCCGGCAACAGAACATCGTGATTCTCGACGAGACGAGCGTCAAAAATCTCGGCATCCAGACGGTGGAGGCGGAGGAGACCACGTTTGAAGAAACGGTGTTCGCCCTAGGCCGCATCGAGGTGGCACCGGGCAAACGCGCGGTTGTCAGCAGCCGCATTCCGGGCCGAGCACTTACTGTGCTGGCGCTGCCCGACCAAGAGGTTAAGCAAGGCGACGAACTGGTGCGCGTCGAAAGTCGTCAGCCCGGCGATCCGCCACCCACCATCGTGCTCAACGCACCGATGACGGGCCTCATCGCCAAGGTGGACATCGCGATCGGCCAGCCCGTGTCCCCGGACCAGTCGCTCATTGAGATCGTGGATTTGAGCGTGGTTGAGGCAATGGCGCGCGTGCCGGAGCACCTGGCGTCAAAACTGAAGTTGGGATTGAAGGCGCACATCCGCGTGCCCGGCTTTCCTGATAAGGTGTTCGAGGCGGAACTGGAGCATCTGGGCGCGTATGCGGATGGCGAGAGCGGCACCATCGAGGCCGCTTTCCATGTGCCGAATCCAGAGAAGCTCCTGCGGCCCGCCATGCGCGCGGAGTTCAACATCGTGGCCAGCTCGATCGAGAACGTGATGGCCATTCCGCGCACCGCCGTGCAGGGGGATGTCGCCAGCCGCTTCGTTTACATCAAGGACTACGACTTGAAACACGCTTTTGTGAAAACGCCCGTGGTGCTGGGCGCTGAGAACCATGAGTTCGTGGAAGTGAAGTTCGGTCTACTGGCCGGCGATGAAGTAGTCACTCGCGGCGCCTACTCGCTGGCCTTCGCGGGCAAAGGCAGCGTCAGCCTGAAGGAGGCGCTCGACGCCGCGCACGGCCACCCTCACAACGAGGACGGCAGTGAAATAAGCAAGGAGCAGGCTGGTGGCAAGAATGGCGACCACGCCCACGAGCACGGCAGCGGCTGGAGCATGATGACCACCGTATTCGCTGCGAGCACGGTACTTCTTCTTCTACTGCTGATCATGACAGTGGCTACAAAACGTAATATCAGCGCGGCCTAGCACCATGCTCAATAAGCTCATCCGCTTCTCGCTTTATCACCGGCCCATCATCCTGATGGCGTCGATGGTGCTGCTCGTCTTCGGCTGGCAGACTGTCATCAACCTGCCGGTCGAGGTCTTGCCGGACATGACCAAGCCCACCGTGACCATCCTCACGGAGTGCCCCGGCCTCGCTCCCGAAGAAGTCGAAGCGCTCGTCACCCAGTCGCTCGAAGGCGCGGTGCA
>JANNQW010000391.1:0-1766 GCA_031400955.1 Verrucomicrobiota bacterium | reverse complement strand
TGTGAAAAAATTCGGTTTGTCCGCGGATCAGGTGTTCACGGACTATCGCGCATGCCTGGAACATACGAAGCCGGACATTGTGATCCTTTGTCCGGCGGCTTCAAAGCACGGCGATTGGGTGGACAAGGTTGCGCCCTTCGGTACGCATATCATCATGGAAAAGCCGTTCGCGGGATCACTGGCGGAGGCGGATGCGATGATTGCAGCGATGAATCCTAGAGAAAAGTTGCTTGCTGTGAACTGGCCGCTGGTCTGGGATGCGGGTCAGCAGACGGCGCATCGCTTGATCCTAGAAGGCGCGATCGGCGAAGCATGTGAGTTTCATCACTATGGCGGCAACTGCGGCCCCCTCTATCACGGCGCGGACAAGATTGAGCGGGAACCGACCGCTGCGGAAAAGGCTGTGAGCTGGTTCTACAGCAAAGCGCAGGGCGGGGGATCGCTGCTCGATTACATGGGCTACGGCACCACTCTAGGCACCTGGCATCTGGGCGGACGCACGCCTCTCGAAGTCACCTGCGTTTGGGATGAACCGCAGGGACTGGAGGTGGACGAGCACGCCATCGCCGTCATTCGCTACGAGTGCGGTCTCAGCAAGACAGAGACGCGCTGGGGCACATTCACCGATCCGTGGACACATCAACCGCAACCCAAGTGCGGCTTCGTTATCAAAGGCACGGACGGCACGATCTCCTGCTACGACAGTGAACCTGTCATTCGAGTGCAGACGCGGCGGAATCCGGAAGGCATCGATGTTGCGGTGGACAAGATCGAGTCGCCGAACCGTAATCCCATCGAGCATGTCATCCATCATCTTGAAACCGGTGCGCCGTTGATCGGGCCATTGACCATCGAAATCTCACGCATCGGCCAGCAGATCGTGGACACGGCGCATCGGAGTGCGCAGGAGAAGCGGACGCTGAAGCTTCTGGGATGAAAAACTAAGGCGACATCTATCCGCAGATTGCGCAGATGCAGATTTAAATTTTCAATCCGCGAAATCTGCGAATAAAATCAGTCCTCACTCAATTAGCAGGCATCGCCTTGGGTACCGATTTCAGCGAGGTCGCGATAATCAACGATGACTCGCTGGAATGCCAGCGGTAGCCAAAGCTAAAGTTAAGCGGCGGGGGATTGGCTGACTTGAATACACGCGAGAGATCGGATTGGAAGCGGCCCTCAAACATTTTGATCGGGCCGGCATAACGCCCGAGGAAGAGAACATCCCATTGGTCTTGGGCGAAGAACTTGAATGGAATTCCGGAGTCGTCTTGCACCAGCGTCTTGCTGGTGGCCAGCAGGAAATCGCGGGCATCGGAGAATTCATTCATGTGCATCAAATAGGAGGCCGCTTTGACCAGGCTGTTGCCGCTGCCCTGCTTGCCGCAGAAGCGAATGAACCCGGGACGGTTCTTGATTCCTTGGTTCGAGAGATCGGTGCTGAAGTAATAGAGTGTCTGGTCTGGAGCTGACTCGCGGGAGAACACGATCTTCACGCCCGAGGTCGGTGCATTTTCAGTGGTGATCTCGCCATTATTATTCAGGCTGACAAGCTCGGTGCTCTTGATGGTGTTGCCGGTGCGAGCCATGAAAACATAGAGCACGGGGAGTGTTCCCGAGAGCTGGGTGGCGCGCAGATCCACTTTCATTTCCTTGGTCAGGAAGAAGCTGAAGCTGAGCACGGCGTTGAGAGATTTGCGAAGATTGCCGAGCGAAGGTGCCAGCGTGCCGCGTGGCAAGGTGCCGACATCAGGCACGGAACCAAC
>JANNQW010000390.1:0-19621 GCA_031400955.1 Verrucomicrobiota bacterium | reverse complement strand
GTCGGTGTTTACGAAATTATTCAAGACGGAGGAAGCTAGAGCCTTGTTTGCCGGAAATGCTGCGCATGGGGTGATGCCGCTGGACAAGCTGCTGACCTCGGCTGTGGGTCTGATGTTGCAGGTCGGCGCGCATGCAGTTGGCTGGCCAGTGGCGGAGGGCGGGTCGCAAAGCATCGCGGACACGCTGGTGCGGATTCTAAAGTCGCAGGGCGGTGAAATTCAGTGCGGGCAGAGAATCGAAAGCTTCAAAGAACTGCCCCCGGCTGGAGTCTATTTGTTTGACATTTCCCCGCGCAATCTGGCCGCCATTTGTGGAGAGGCCTTGCCTGCCGGATATCGCAATCGGCTGTTGCGTTACCGTCACGGACCGGGCGTTTTCAAGGTCGATTATGCCCTGAACGTGCCAATTCCTTGGACAAATGCCGCCTGTCGAAGTGCCGGGACGGTTCATGTTGGTGGAACCTTCGAGGATGTAGCAACGGCGGAGAAATTCGCATGGAATAGCACATTATCAGGCAAGCCTTTTGTGCTTGTTACGCAGCCTTCTCTTAGTGACTTTACACGCGCGCCGCATAACAAACAGGTGGCGTGGGCCTATTGTCATGTGCCGCGTGGATCAATAGCTGACAGGCTCGATGTGATCAACCAGCAGATCGAGCGTTTCGCTCCCGGATTTCGGGATTGCATCATGGCCAGTCACACGATGAACTGCGCTGAGATGGAGGCTTACAATGCGAACTATATCGGCGGTGACGTTGTGGGTGGCGTGACGGATTTGTGGCAACTCTTCACGCGTCCGGTGGCGCGTTGGAGTCCCTACACAACGCCGAATCCGAAAGTATTTCTCTGTTCCGCATCCACGCCACCCGGGGGAGGTGTTCACGGCATGTGCGGCTACTGGGCGGCTGAAGCGGTGATGAAGAACATTCAACATCGAACATCGAATGCAGACTGATGAATGTTCGATGTTGAAAGTTGAATGTTCGACGTTCAAGGTTCCCGATATCCATGGTCAAACTTACGACGCCGAGCCTCGCTGAAGACATTCTGCGCCTGAAGCAGGAGCGGAATGCGGTGATCCTCGCGCATAATTACCAGTCGCGCGAAATCCAGGAGCTGGCGGATTACGTGGGAGATTCACTGGGGCTGGCTTTCAAAGCGAAGGAAACAAGCGCTGATGTGATTGCGTTCTGCGGTGTGCATTTCATGGCGGAGACAGCGAAGATTGTGAATCCGAAAAAAATCGTGGTGCTGCCGGATGCCAACGCCGGCTGCTCGCTGGAGCAGAGCTGTCCGGGACCGCAGCTGGAGAAATTCCTCCATGTCAATGCGGCGAAAAATTACTACGTCATCGCCTACATCAATTGCTCCGCCGCGGTCAAAGCCTTGAGCGACTGCATCTGCACGAGCGGCAATGCGGTGCGCATTGTGCAGGCCGCGCCACCGGATCGTCCGATTCTTTTCGTGCCGGATCAAAACCTCGGTGCCTGGGTCATGGAGCAGACGGGACGGAAAATGGATCTGTGGCAGGGATCATGCTACGTGCATGTGGAGTTCACGCGCGACAGCATTCACGCGATCAAACAGCAGCATCCGGACGCCAAGGTGGTGGCCCACCCCGAGTGCACCTATGCCGTGCGACTCCTCGCCGATGAAGTGTGCAGCACGGAGAAGATGGTGAGCTACTGCCGCGACAGTTTGTCGTCAGCTTTCATTATTGTGACCGAAAGCGGGATGCTGCACCGCCTAGAGAGGGAGGTGCCGGGCAAAAAGTTCATCCCGGGGCCGACCGGGCACTGCGCGTGCGCGGACTGCCGCTATATGAAGATGAACACGCTGGAGAAGTTGCACGACTGCTTGCTGCATCTTCGTCCGCAGGTGAACCTGCCGGAGGACGTGCGCCTGCGCGCGGAGAAGCCGATTCTGCGGATGCTCGAACTGAGCCGCTGATTACTTTGCGTCCTTCTTTGGAACTTCTTCTGCTTTTAATGGCAGGGTGATGGGCACCTGCATGTCCGGTGCGACAAACCACTTTTTCGAGTCTGTCTTGTCCTGAACCACTGAGATGAGGAGAAGCTCTTCGATGGAAGCATCTAAGGTTTCCTGACGGGTTCTCAATACAGCATGGATGATTTTGCCCGATTCTTCCGGAATGAGTCCGAGAATCTCAATCTTCAATGTATCCTGCTTTCGCTTGAGAACATCAGGTGTGATCTTCATGCGCTCATCCATGTCATGCACCGCTTTGCGGTCGGCGATGTAGGCGGCTTGAGGCGTCATTTTTTCGACGTCACGAATATCTTTTAGATTAAGGAGTTTCAGCTTGGCCTGTTCCTCGGTCATGGTGCGGGAATTTTTTACGATCTCGACCATCTGCGCCTTCTTCCGCTCCAGAGAGCTCGGCAGCAGCATTACTGAGGCGGCAGTCCAGTCCTGTTTGACGACATTTACCAGGTAGGATTTTACAAGTGCCGCAGACGGGTGGTCGGCCGGGATGGTTTCGGCGTGAGATTTCGCCGGGAACAACAGGATCAAGCCGAGCAAAAGTGGTGGGAGATGAATATTCATGGGCATGAAGAAAATGGTGAATCGGACAAGTGATGAGTATTTGCCTTCACGCAAGCCGTATTTTTTTGAAGATCAAGACGGAATATTATTCTGGCTATGGCAGCTGGTGGAGTTATGTGGTATGAAGAACATACTAACTATGCTTCACGACCGCGATTATATGCGCGAACCGCAGGATCCGCGCGATGCCCGGCACTCTCGCTTGAAGGAGGTGCTCTGGCCGGATGCGGTGACGCTGATCATCGTTCTGAATGTGGTGGTGTTTCTGGCGCAGCATGTATTTCTCAAAGGCGCAGGGCAGGTGCTGGTGCAGGGTGAACTGGTCACGAGGCCGATGGGCGCATTGTCGATTCCAGCGCTGGCCGAAGGACGGGTCTGGACTGTATTCACCCACATGTTTGTCCATGGGGGACCACTTCATTTGATCGGGAACTGCCTCATGATATTTTTTGCAGGACGAGCCGTGCAGTCGCTTCTGGGACCCAAGAATTTTCTTCTGATCTATTTCGTGTCGGGTGTGATCGGCGCCGCCTTGGAGCTGGCGACGGGCTTGATCAGTGGCGGCGTTCCAGTTGAAATCATTGGTGCATCTGGCTGCGGATCCGGAGTATTTTTGGCGCTGGCTGTGATGCTGCCGCAGGAAGTGATCACGGCGTTGATATACTTTATTATTCCCGTTCGCATTAAGCTATGGAACCTCGCCAGGATCATGCTGGGAATATCGCTAGTTCTGGGTCTGTTGCGGTTCACTCCATTGCACGGCTGGAGCAGCGGGATCGCCCACTTTGCGCACCTTGGCGGCGGGCTCGCAGGCTGGTTCATCGTTCACTGGCTCGGTTATGGCGGGCCGCCGCTCACATACGATAAGCTCTGGGCGAAGCGCCAGCGACGGGCGCAAGATCCGGAGTTTGTCGGCGTGAAAAGCCGCCGTCGCGTGGCTGATCTCGATGAGCCAAACAACCTGATGATTCCACCCGTCACCACCCGCGAGTTCATCGAGCGGGAGATTGATCCTCTCCTCGACAAGATCGCCGCGCACGGCATGGGCAGCCTGACTGATGAAGAGCGCAAGCTCCTCGAGCTCGGCCGGATCGAGATTCTGAACCGGAAAAAATAATCATTGAGAGCTGATGCGCATCATCGCTGGCCGCGCCGGAGGCATCACCATCAAGGCTCCGCCTGCCGGCACCCGGCCTACGACGGATCGCGTGCGTGAAGCATTGTTTTCCATGCTGGGCGAACTTGTTGCTGGTGCCCGCGTGCTTGATCTCTTCGCCGGTTCCGGTGCCCTGGGGGTGGAAGCGCTGAGTCGTGGTGCGAGCGAAGCTTCCTTCGTGGAACGGCATACTCCGGCCTGCGCGATCATTGAAGAAAACTTGCGACGTGCGAAACTCGACGGTGCGCGTGTCATCAAATCAGATGTGGCACATGCGCTCCGCCGCTTCGCGGAGTCTGGCGCACAGTTTGATCTTATATTTGCTGATCCTCCCTACGTAAAGCAACTGGGCGACGCGGACCTCGCCGCCGATTTGCTCAAGGACGAAAATCTTCCGCGCATCCTGGCGCCTGACGGCTGGTTGACTTTGGAAACGATGGTGACAAAGCACGCTCCCCGCGCCATCTTCGGATGGCAAATCGCGCGCGATCGTGCCTATGGCTCTACGCGCGTGATGCTCCTGCAACGCACCGCTCATGCTGAGATTCCTGATCCTCCTACTGTATAATCTGGCCTATCTGCCCGCGTTATTTTTTATGGCGCCCGCAGCGCTGCGCAAAATGAAATCCCGTGGCGGAAAATGGTCCGACTTTTGGCAGCGCCTTGGATTTTTCGATGACGATACGAAAAAACAACTCGCCTCGATGCATTCGCGAGGTCGCGTGTGGTGGATGCACGCCGTGAGCGTTGGGGAAGTCGGAGTTGCTGCGAAGCTGGTTCGCGAACTCTTGCGGCGTGACGGTGTCATCGGCATTGTGCTTTCCACGACCACTCCCACGGGCTTGGCTGAGGCGCAAAAGCTCGCAGCAGAGCTGACTGGGCGTGTGCTTCCAATTTACAATCCGCTTGATCTCTGGTTCACCGTGCGTCGTTGTTTGAACCTCATCAAGCCAGAGAGTCTGGTGCTGGTCGAGGCTGAGGTGTGGCCGAACCTCGTCTTCGCCGCAAGCAACCGTGGCATTGAGGTTTCCCTGGTCAACGCCCGGCTCTCACCCAGATCCGAGCGTCGTTACGGACGAGTGCTGCCGTTGGTGCAGTCGATCTTCTCCATGTTGTCGCGTGTTTTTGTGCAGGAAACGGAGGACGTTTCGCGTTGGGAAAAGCTCGGAGTAGCTCGCGAGCACATCATCTGTTCAGGCAGCATTAAATATGACAACGCCGGTCATGGCGAGCCATTGGAGCAAGCTTTGGAGTTTGGAAAACTTTTGCAGGAGATCGGTTGGAGCAGCGACGATGCCGTGCTTCTTGCAGCCAGCACCCATGCGGGCGAGGAGGAGGCCATCGCGCAGGTTTTCATTCATCTCCGGTCATCCATCTCCCATCTGCGACTCATCATCGTTCCGCGTCATGCTGAACGCGCCCCGCTTATACAAAAACAATTGCAGGCCGCAGGATTCATTGTTTCGCGACGTTCCGTTCTCGAAGTGATGCATCCCGAGATTCTACTTGTTGATGTCACTGGCGAACTGCGTGCGTGGCAGCAACTGGCAACGGTCGTCGTTGTCGGAAAGAGTTTTCTTAGCAAAGGCGGACAGAATCCAGTGGAAGCGTTGGCAGCCGGTAAGCCGGTATTTTTTGGCCCTCATATGGAGAACTTTGCGCCGCTGGTGCGCCAGCTCCTGGCAGCGCGCGGCGCGGTGCAGGTGGCGGATTTCATGGAGTTGGAACGGAGGTTGGCGGACGTCCTGCAAAATCCGGCCGAAGCGTCGCGACTGGCGAGTGCTGGTGCCGGTGCTGTGCGTGTGCACGAAGGCGCAACCGCCCGGACGGCCTCTGCGTTGCTTGGTTAAGCGGGAAAAAAGAGCTTGCGAACGTCGATCGAGAGTCCATTGTCCCGCCCCGCAAATTGACCCCTTCGTCTAACGGTTAGGACACATCCCTTTCACGGATGCGATACGAGTTCGATTCTCGTAGGGGTCGCCACAGTCTCCTAGATGTGCTGAGAATTTGTTCTCCCATGACTGACGCCACCAACCATGCCGCATCCTGGAAGCGCGGCTTTTGGAGCCTGATGGTGACTCAGTGCCAAAACGCTTTCAGTGACAATGCCCTGAAGTTTCTCGTCATCGGTCTGGCGCTGGAACGGGCGAGATCCGAGTCCGAGCGCAACACCGTTGTCGCCGTGGCTGGACTGCTCTATGCCGGACCGTTTTTACTTCTCTCGATGTTCGGCGGCTGGCTGGCTGACCGGTTCAGCAAGGCGTCCGTGATGCGCAGTGTGAAGCTGGCCGAATTGGGCATCATGCTTTTTGCGGCATTGGCGCTGGGGTTGGGAATCGCGCCTTTGCAATATCTCGCAGTGATGCTCATGGGCTGCCACAGTGCGATTTTTGGTCCGTCGAAATACGGCATTCTGCCGGAGATTCTGCCACTGGAAAAACTCTCATGGGGGAATGGACTGCTCGAGCTGCTGACCTTTTCCGGCGTGATTCTCGGCATGATGGCGGGAGGCTTTCTCGCTGAATATGTTCATGTCGGGCAATATGTCTCCGGCCTGATTCTGGCGGCGCTGGCCGCCGGCGGATGGTGGGCCAGCGTGCACATCACTCAGGTCAGGGCCGCCAGTCCCGATTGTCCGGTGCGCTACAATCCGATCACCGATTTGAGCACTCAAGTGCGCCTGCTTCACAGTGATAATGATTTGTGGCGCGCCAATTGGGGCAATGTCGGTTTCTGGTTTGTCGCGGCATTGGTGCAGCAGAACCTGGTCATTTACTCCGAGGGCGTTCTGAGACTCGATCGCTTTCAAAACACGCTCCTGCTCTCCGCCTTGTTGATCGGGATCGGAATCGGCAGCGCGGCGGCGGGGTTTCTTTCCCGTGGCCGCATCGAATACGGCTTTGTTCCATTTGGTGCCGTCGGCATGGCTTTGAGCACCATTCCGCTGGGAATCAGCGGGATCGGGATCGAGGGGTTTATCGTCAGTCTGGTCACGCTCGGCTTGTCGGCCGGTTTGTTTATCGTTCCGATCTCAGCTGTTCTGCAGCACAAACCGGCGCCCGAATCCAAAGGGGCGGTGCAGGGGGCTGCCAACTTGCTTTCATTCGTGGGAATTTTTGCGGCTTCCGGCATTCAATTCGTGTTCAACAAGATCCATCTTACTTCGGGCGAGGTCTTCTGGTTCTGCGGAGTCGCCGCGTTTTTCACCGGCATTTACGCTGCGGCCACCCGGCGTGGAGCTCTGAGAAACTTGCTGCGATTGTTTTTCCGCACGCCATCGTGAGCCTGCCTGCTCATCCTGAGCGCATTCTGATTCTATGTATGTATGACCGTGTTCTGTGACTTCGAGAACATCACCATCATACAAACTTCCATATCGTCTCCGATGCACGTTCTGGTCCGCTCTGGCCGGGCACCTGCGAAAACAAATTCCCTTTAGATAACTGGAATTCCTCGGCGGGTGCGGGTGCGCATGGGCCGGCGGTCGCTGAGTATTGCGCGCCACAAAATCCGCTCAAGTGCCGGACAAATTACGCGTCGCAAAAGCTGTTTCAAGTGCTGGACAATTTGAGGCGGTGGTGCACACTCCCACGATATGATCACGGAACTTCCCCCCACAACGCGCGCGACGAAACGCTCACATCTCAGTCTGCTGCGAAAGGCGCGACCTGAGCTAGTGCGCTGGAATCCCTATCCCTACATCGTCATCGAGAATGCGCTGGACGAGGATTTTTACAATGAGCTGGCCACGGGTTTTCCTCCTGACGATATTGTGCGCTCCGCGATGCATGTATACAGCCGCGACCAGTTGCAGGCGATTGACGTCATTGCGCACCCAGATATAGCACCGGCGTGGAAGGCATTCGCCGAGTATCACATCTCGCAGGAATTTTACCGTGAAATGGCGGAGTTGTTCGCGCCATTCGTGCAGCAGATATATCCGTGGTTGGAGGAGGAAAAGGGCAAGGCGCTGGCAGATTTCAGCGTCGGCGTGCGGGATCCGAAGGCTCCCACGCTTCCTGATGTCTGCCTCGACTGCCAGCCGGGACTGAACCATGTCACGCACGATCCAGCCACGCCGCGCACGGCACATCTTGATGCCAGCAATAAGCTCTTTACTGGACTGCTTTACATGCGCACCCCAGAAGACACCTCCACTGGCGGCGACCTGCGCATCCACCGAATCAAGCAGTTTCCTCCCACGCTTGACACTCCGACCACGATACCTGAGGGGCAACTCGAAGTTGTCGATACCGTTCCCTATCGCGCGAACACGGCTGTGTTCTTTATGAACTCACCCATCTCCGTGCACAGTGTTTCCGTGCGCTCCGCCACGCCGTTGCCGCGCCGCCTGGTGAACCTTGTTGCCGGACTTTATACGCTTAAGAACAAAGAGTTGTATCCCTCGCCGCCACCGGACGATTCGTTCCTTAATACACGCTTTCACGCACCGTCCCTGTCATTGTGACCCTCGCGGAATCACACCCGTTAGACGGACTGCTATACAGTCAGCGTGATCTGGCGCGCATCTGCGCGGAGCGTCCTTTGGACTGGGAGGAATACGCGCACATGAACGAATTCCACGGCAATGCTGCTACTTTAAAGCGGTTTGCCGGGCTTCCATTGGATGAGCCGTTGCCTTTTGCCGTCGAGCACGCGATTCCGTATGATCTGAAAAAAGCGTATGACTACGACTTGAACTGCGCGCTGCCCACATTCCTCTCCATCCATGAGGAAAGCGCGAAGCTCTACCGCACAGGTGGCATGGAGCATGTGGATCCCATTGGTTTCACGCATCTCTATGCGATCGAGCTGTTTGCCCAGATGCACCCGGATGAACCAGAGCGGGTGCGCAGCGGCACGATTGTTTTTCCCGACAAATCAACGCTGCTGATGGACACGGACTTTGACCGCAGCACCTTCGCTCGGAGGCTCGCGGAGCTGCCTGATGCCTACCAGCCCGTGGTGGTCTGCATTTACTGGCGGGACTTCGTGCGTGGTCAACATCTGCCATTCGAGGAGGCGGGTCTGCCAGTGGTCAGTGCGGGACATTTGCGCGATCCGGATTTTCCGCTGCGCCTCCACGACCTGTGCCGGCGGTTTCGATATTCCTGCGCGAACGACCTCGCCGGAAGTTTCGTGGCCTCGATACTCTCCGGCTGCCACTTTTTTCATCTGCCGACAACCGGTCTGACCCAGCAGAAATACGGCATCACCAGCCACTACGAGCGCGATCCCACGCTGGAACAGCCGCGCAAGGCCGCGTGCATCGCCGCGTCACCGTTCCCGCCTCAGTCGCCGGATGCGCAGCGTGCGCTGGCGGAAGAGCACGCCGGTTTGTGTTTCAAAAAATCACCCGAACAGTTGCGCGAGATCGCCGCCCAGGCACGCGTCCGGTTGCAGTCCGGTCTGATGCCGGGCACGATCACGCTCGAAAAAAACACCAGCGCGGAAAGCCTGCGAATGCTGCACCGCCTGCTGCCCTCGGGCATAGATCGCGACGGGTGGTCCCACAAACGCAGCCGGTTGCGGGTGGCTGCAAAGTCCGGCATCGCTGGGGCTTGTCTGCGCCTGGCATTCATGAAGGAAACTGACGGCGTGCAGCAGGAGACGCTCATTCGACTGAACGGACGCAACCTCGTGCGGCATGCCCCTCCACCCTACGGTCCGTCCATTCTCGTCGAATTTGACGGCAGTGGAGATGAAGCCATCATCGAATTCGAATCCCAGCACGATTTTGCGCTGTCCGGCGAACCACGCCGGACGGCCTTCCGCATCGCCAGCCTGGTATTGCTGACCCGGGACGCGCTGACAGAAGCAAAGCAGGCAGCCTCAAAAAAAGATTCGAAACGGGCGCTTGAAGAGCATCCAGAAAAACCCTCCGGCGCCTTACTTTCCCGACTCGGCCGTATGTTTGGCATTCGCAAAAAGAGAGTTGTCAAAGATTGAAATAATAGCCTCATTGATTCCAACATGCCACTCAACACCTCGTCCTCCCTCCTAGTCCTAGCAGCGCGCCGGCATCTTACCGGTCGTCCGCGTGCCTGCGAAATGTTCCATCAGACGCTGGATATTTCCGATGAGTTCCTTCGCTGGCTCCTCACGCGGGTTGATCAGGATACATTTCTGAATCCCACGATCCTGGCGGAACTGCTTTCGTTGGGCTGGGAAGGGCGCAAGCCAATGGCGGCGCGCTTCTACGAGGCGATGGGCTTCGAATCGTGGACCCCGATCGACTCCCACTCGCGGAAGGGCACGCTGGCGATGGATCTCAACCGATCGCTCACGCGCGATCTGGGCTACACGGAGACCTTCGACTTCGTGAACAACAACGGCTCCACTGAGCATGTCTTCGATCAGCGCATGGTCCACGAGAACATCCATAACCTCTGTCGCGTGGGCGGCATCATGGCGCACAAGTGCCCGACACTGCACGTGATGAACATCTCGTTCTATGGCGTTGCACCCGCGTTCTTCTACGACATCGCGCAGGCCAACCGTTACGACTTGTTGGATTATCGTATCTGCAACCGCTGGGGAGACACGGTGATGGTGCGACTTCATGAAAGTGATCCCGAACCGGTGCTGGAGTTCACCCCCACGCTCCCGCCGTCATTGGACTTGACCGCGCCAGACGTTCCTCCAGCGGCTTTTCTCGAACTGAAGCCATTCATCTCCAAGGCGCCCTTGACCGAGCCGACCAATCCCGTGGCGCGGGCCTGCAACATCCTGATCGAACGCGCCCGGCGCTTCCGCCCCGGCAACACCGGTGAACTGCACATCATGGCCACGTTTCGCAAGACCATTGACGCGCCGTTCCAAGTCCCTTACCAGCACATCGCGCTGAAAGACATCGAGCAGCCGGCGTTCCGCGAGCGTTACCGTAACCAGTTTGAAGCGCAAGGTATGACGCTAAGTCCCGAAGACCCCCCTGCTTGAGAGTCAGCAACTGGGGTAAATGTGCGCTGGCGTTCGCTTAATAGCGCTCTTGCACGGCTAGAAACTGAAGGTTGTACTTCTCACCGTTCAGTCGCGGAATATAGTGCAAATTGTAGCCGCTGGCGCGCAGTTGGCGCAATACACGTTCGGTCTCAAGGGTGAACTGCACCAGCGGCGAGCGCCCCTTTTCAAACTCCGCCACGATTTGCCGCGGGCGGAGTTTTGTGGCGAGCATATCCCGCAAAACTGGTAGCGCAGCACCCTCGATATCCATCTTCAGGATGTTGAGGCGTTCATGTCCCAGCTGGCGCATGATTGAAGGCAGGGTGAGGCATTCGAGCATGACAAAACCGGTGGAGTGCATAAGGTTTGTGACCGACAGGCTCCGTTGCTCCCGGAGCTTTTCCTTCTTAAAGTAGAACGGTTTCATGCCGTCCTCCGTCCACACTCCCCAGGGATGAAAATGAAAATGTGGTTTCGGTGCCTCTTGCTCCATGTAGGCCACAGCCACCGGCGTGGGATCGAAAAGATGCACGTCGCAGCCGCATAATCCGTGCAACGCGTCGTCAAAGGTCACATCATCTCCCACGCCGCATGAATAGACCACATCATCCTGCCGCAGGTGTCCCGCATGCATGTAATAATTTCCGCACTTCTGAATGCCCGGCTCGGCCAGCGGAAAACGCCTCCGATGAAAGGCAGCCATCATCCGATAGGCGAGGCGCTCCAACATGACCTGCTTCGGAATTGGTTTCTTTTGGGCGGAATTCACGATTGGTCAAGCTTGCGCATTTAATTTCGTTCGTGCAAGCTCAACTGCGCTGCAAACAGACGCATCAAGCACCATCAGCGCTGATAACCCATGCGCGTCATTGTCGCACCATGGAGGGTCCAGAACAAATTCTCCAGTTTCATGTTCATCTCCTCTCGCCAGCTGCCGACCTGTCCCTTGCGTAATTTTTGCTGGTTGCCGACACGCAATTCCTCAAAAGTCTTCAGAGCCCCAGAGGGTTCCGGAGGGGCCAATTCGAGTTTCCGGCAGGCGTGCGTCACCGTGCCGATCGGATCCGCGGACATCTCTTCATATCGCAATACCTGAGTGGGCGCCGCGCGCGTCGTCCACGCGTCAACGTGGCGCGACCATCCGAAGAAGTATCCCTCCCCAATGATGATCGCCCGAAGCATGTCCTCCCAGTGGGGAATAGGTTCACCTTCGGGGATTCGCGCCAGCGCATAATGGGCGTAAGAAACACACGCGTCCCGGCCGTCGCGCAGGACATAAATTGCCGGTGATAAGTCACCGGCCACGGGCAGTTCATGGGTTTTAACAAAATCATTCTCACCGAAACTGGGCGCCATGCTGAGATCGGGCTCACCCTCCCATTTCGAGGTCTCACCCTGACGGGGCTTGCCATACACCGTCGCTGTGCGCACGCCGAAGATGTATTTCAGGACCGTGCGGGAGAATCTGTTTCCCGAACGCGGATAGGAGGCAACCCAAACGTGCATGACCCCGTCAGGCGGCTAATGGCTTGTTCACTGGTGCCGAGGTCCGCGCATGGATGCTGTGCGTGAGCACGCTCCAGACAACGTCTTCACGTTCATCATAACCAACGCAGACTCGAATCATGGCGCGCTGGATGCACCCAAACGCAACATCAGTCAACTCCGTGATTGAATTTTCTGGTTTCACTCGATTTCTTGTGCCAGTTTATCTCCCATGACGCCCGACGTTGGAACCTGCTTATCTTCTCGCGCCGAACGTAACGGCCGGCGCAACAGCTTGTAGTGATGCGCGTCGTCTTTTCAAATTACGGGCAGGCGGACAACAACAGCGCTGGCCACATCTTCGGCTTCGCACGCGGGCTTGCGAAGCGCGGGCACGAGGTGCGGGTGGCGCTGGCCAAGCTCAGCCCGGAAGCGGAATTCGCGGAAGTGGACGGCTTCCGCATCGCTTCACACCGCGCGTTGCAGCAACGCGGACCAGGATTCGATGGCGGACAGGTGACGGACGTGCTGCATGTATGGACGACGCGCGAGATTATGCGACGCTTCGCAGCCGAGTTTTCCCGTTCATGGAATTACCGCGCGCTTGTGATCCACCTCGAAGACCCTGAAGAAGCCATCTTCGAGCGCTTCACAGGCATCACGGTAACGGATGCGATGGGCCGTGATCAAGAATGGCCGGAAGGCCTGATCCATCCTTTGCACCATCGTTCTTTCCTCGAATCTGCACAGGTGGTGACGCTGGTGCACCGCTGTCTGGAGCCGCTGGCGCGTTTGGATCGACCACTGGTGGAACTGCCACCCGTGCTGGATTTCCATTTCTTTTCTCCTGCACCGCGGGATGAAGGGCTGCGCAGCCGCCTCGGTGTCAGCCCCAGCAGCAGCGTCATCGTTTACAATGGCAACGACCACGCCGCTTCTTCGGCGGACACCCGCGCGCTCTACGAAACGGTGCAACTGCTCATCGAACGCGGGCGCGACATGACGCTCGTGCGAACCGGCCATGTGCAGTCCTCCAATTACGATGGCCTGCAGTTTCGTCCCGGGCCGCGATGCATCGAGCCCGGCTTCATCGAACGGGCCCATCTGCCCGCCGTCATGCGGCTGGCCGATGTTGTGATCCAGCCGGGCGACGCGGACGCTTTTAATTCCTTCCGACTGCCCGCGAAAATTCCGGAATATCTTAGCATCGGCAAACCGCTGATCACGAGTGGGTGCAACATCGGTGCCGAACTTGCGGAGCATCGCGCCGCAAAGGTCCTGCCCGTGATGTCGTCCCGGGCCATGGCTGATGCCGTGGAGGAGCTGCTCGATCACCCTGAAATGGCCGCCGCTCTCGGCGCGCGAGGTCGTGAATTCGCCATGAACCGGTTTAATGGCGACACGATCATCCCGGCGCTGGAGGATTGCTATCAAAAGTGCCTAGCGGGAAACTGAACTCGCGTTCACCAGCGCACTCCCCATCGCAGCAGGCGGTCACACCAGGCGGCGCGATTTTGAAAGGAGATCACTCGTCGCGCTTGGGCCATCTCTTGGGAGGCGTTGTCACCCAACTCCCGTTCGCGCAATCGTTCCATCTCCTGCAGACCCGTGGTGCTGATCTCTGCGGATGACTTCTGCGCGGCATGAACACGGAAGCAGCCCATGAACCATGGCAGGCGCACCATCCTGGCTCCGGCGCGCTGGAAACGCAGTAAAAGCTCCCAGTCGAAAGCGAATGAAAACGACTCATTAAGTGCGGAGCCAGTCTTTTCCCAGAGGCTCCGCCGCCAGAACAGGGTCTCTTGCGGAATGTAATCTCCCCACAGCAGCATCTCCCCGTCGTGACGCGGCAAGGTCCAGTGGCCAAGCTCGTGGTCCCTTTCGTCAATGTTGATGCGGTGGCCATAGACTACATCCACATCGGGATGCGCGGCGAACCACGCCGCCACGAACCGCAGCACGCCCGGCAGCCACACGTCGTCTGAATTCAGCCACGCCATGATTTCGCCACTGGTCCCGGCGAACCCCTTGTTCACTGCGTGAGCCGGGCCACGGTCTTTCTCGGAGACCCATCCGGCCAGGCGTGACTCACTTTTCCTGATGATCTCCACCGAGCCGTCGTTGGAGCCGCCGTCAGCTACGAAGTATTCCAGGCGTGGATAATCCTGCGTCAGCACACTCTGCATCGTGCGATCGAGGAACTCCGCATGATTGAACGAAGGTGTCACCACGGAAATTTTCGGCCACACCGCCGGCTCCTTGCGCTGCGGAAATTTTTCCGTGCGCGCTGGCCGCGGCCCATGCTGGCGCAGCACGCCGATGCGCATGGGATATTTCCAAACTCGTCCCGCCAGCCGGATAAACTCTCTGCGCTGTCGCTCCATCTCCGCATCCGGCGGCACGATTGACGCAAGTCCGGGGCGCGAGAGGTTGGCGGTGCCGCTGGCTTCACATTCCGCAAGCACCATTTTCAGCGCGGCAGTTTCGCGTTCATGCAAAATGAGGTCGCGTTTTGCCTCGCGTAACAGTTTCTTTTCCTCCATCCGCTCACGCTTTAGCACATCCAACCGCCGCCGCAGTTTCTGGAACACCTCACCTCGCGCCGCATCGCCTGCCTTCCAGTGTTCCAGTTCCGCGCGCGATTCCTCCATCAGGCGCAACAGCGCGGCTTCTCGCTCGGTCACTGGGCTTACGGAGGATGGATCTCGTCTCAATATCCAGTGCAGTCCCTGGAGAAAAAAAGATTCCAGCCATTTGTGCCAAAAAGTCATCGCACTATGTCCGCGCTGGAAAAGAATCGTCAATAAAGAAGATGCTTTACGTGTCACTACAAATGGAACACGCGTTGCGCTTGAATCGCTTCATTAAGTAGTTTTGGCGGGTGTCACTTTGTTCCATGGTGCTCTCGCGAGAATCAAAGCCAGCCCGCAAAAATCAGCGACTCCGGAAAACACCAGTCCGGCACCCATGAATGCACAGAGCCAGAATCCGGCCGCGTTCCACCAGTGACCAATCGCGAAACCGAGTAGCACCAGCACGCCGATGGCGATGCGCACCTGACGATCGAGCGCCATGACATTTCTCCCGCTGCGCTGCACGGCCAGGTTTGCGGCCTCCCATGCGCTGATGCCGCCTTCCAGCACTTCCAGATGATTCATGCCCGCGGCCGCGAGCTGCTGCGCAGCCATCGAAGCCCGTCCGCCCTTCGCGCAGATCACCACACAGCGCGTGTCCGCGCCGTGTTCATTGACAAAACTCTCCGCACGCAATTCATCCAACGGCACAAGCTTGCTGCCCGCAATGCTCGATGATTGGAATTCCGCTGGTGTGCGGACATCGAGCAGGAGCGGAGTGGTGCCGTCCTGAGAGCTTTCTGCGAGTTCGGCGGCGGAGATGGTCTTGGGCTGGCGCATGTTCATAAGTGGTTTTGTAGAGTCTAATAGAGTTTACGCGCCAGCGCCTGCATGTCATTGCAGAATTTGTGAATCCTGATGCATGGTGAATCCCCGATTGCCGCGGCGAATGCCAAATGCGTGCTTGCCCGGCGCGCCGTTTTGCGGACAGTGCATCGCACATGAGCGACACGAAAAACGATCCGCCGCCCTCGCCTGAGGAGATCGGCAAGAAGCTGGAGGAATTCATCCGCAGCCAGTTCGGCAGCAACGTGATGTTCACCAGCTTCAAGGAGGCGGGCAAGGACGGCCCCGCCCCGTCTTCCGAGACGCCTTCCACATCAGATTCAAAAGACGAAGCGCCGGACGAAAGCTGGCTCGATTTCCGTTACAAGCCCGCCGACATCAAGGCTTACCTCGACCGCTTCGTCATCCGTCAGGACGATGCCAAGAAGGTGCTGGCCACCGCAGTCTGCGATCACTATCACCACGCGCGCATGATGCGCGAACGCCAGGACGGGACAGATGAAATCGAGTTTGCGAAGCAGAATGTCATCATCGTGGGGCCGACCGGTGTCGGTAAAACTTATCTCATCAAGCACATCGCCGATCTCATCGGTGTGCCTTTTGTGAAAGCAGACGCCACTAAGTTCAGCGAGACCGGCTATGTCGGCGCGGACGTGGACGATCTGGTGCGCGACCTCGTCGCCAAGGCCAACGGCAACATCGATCTCGCAGAGCATGGCATCATCTATCTGGATGAAGTCGACAAGATCGCCTCCAGCGGCGAGCGCCTAGGCCGCGATGTCAGCGGTCGCGGCGTGCAGACCACGCTGCTCAAGCTCATGGAGGAAACGGAGGTTTCCCTCTACTCCGGTAACGACATGCGTTCGCAGATGCAGATGATGTTCGACTTCCGCAAGGGGGAGTCGCCCAAGCGGCAGGTCATCAACACCCGCAACATTCTCTTCGTCGTCAGCGGGGCCTTTACCGGTCTGGAAAAAATCATCGAGCGCCGCCTGACCAAAGGCAGCATCGGCTTCGGCACCGGCTCCCGCGAGTCGATCCGGCCGGAGCATGCGCTGCGCGAAGCGCGAACCCAGGACTTCATCGACTTCGGCTTCGAAGCCGAGTTCATCGGCCGGCTTCCTGTTCGCGTGGTTTGCGATCCGCTCGCGGAGGACGATCTCTTTGAGATCATGAAGAATTCCGAAGGCAGCATCATCCGCCAGTTTGAACGCGAGTTCGCCGCCTACGGGATCAATGCCAGATTCGAAGACAGCGCCCTGCGCCTCATGGCTCGCAGCGCCGCGGTGGAGAAGACCGGCGCGCGCGGCCTCATGACTGTTTGGGAACGCACGCTGCGAGAGTTCAAGTTCGAACTCCCCAGCCTCGGTCTTGGCGAACTCATCATCGACGAGGCGCTGGTGAACGACCAGGCCGCCGCGCTCGCCCAATGCCGCGAGCGCGCGAAAACGGTGCAGGTCAGCGTGGCTGCGCGAGAGACGGAAACCTTCGCCCAGCATTTTACTCGCGACTATGGCATGGAGATCCGCTTCGACGAAGACGCCACGCGCGCTCTCGTGGAGCGCAGTGCGCGCGAAGGCTCGCCGATCGGCGAACTTTGTCGCAAACTGTTCAAGGATTACCCCTTTGGTCTCCAACTCATCGCGAGCAATACCAGTGAGACATCCTTCACGCTGCCGCGCCGCGCCGCCGAGGAACCCGACCGTTATCTCAGCGACTTGGTGGTTGCGTCCTATCGTCGCCCCAATCAAGAATCCAACTCACAAACTTCCTAAAACACATCCGCATGGGACGCAGTGCCGCAGCCAGCTTATTGATCGGAACCCTCGTGAGCGCGATGTTGCTCGCGCTCTACCGCTTCACTCCGGTCTTCTCTGATGTTGGAGCCTCCAGGCTCGAGAGCATCTACCAGGGCATCTTCATCTTGAAGGTCAGCGGGCAACCACACCTCTTCCTTCCGCTCCAATATTTCTTTTACACGGTGATGGCCTTCATCTCCGCATGGGTCTGCCTGGAACTGCCACGCCCCTTTGGTCGAGCCGCCTATCTCGTCGGCGCGGTTTTTCTTACCCTCCTGCTCTCGCCCGCCCTGTGGCTCAGCGGGCTGCTCTTCGAGCCCTTCTCCGGCGCGGCCGCTATTATTTTATCCGGTCTCTGCGGCATGATCATCGGTGGCACGGAAACTGGCCAGCGCCGCCACATCCTCCAGCGCTATTTTATCGGTCGAATCTCCACCGATAACTTTTCAAAACTCATCACCACCCAGGGCCCGCTCGACATCAGCGGCAAGCGCGAACTCACCGTGCTCAACTGCCGCATTCTGAACTATCCCGACCTCAGTTCGCAGATGGAGCCGCATGATCTGGAGCATCTCAGCTCCCTCTTCCTGCAAGCCACCGCGGAATTCCTGGTCGAGCGCGGCGGCTATCTTGACTCCTGCAACGCCGAGGGCGTGCGCGTCCTCTTCGGCATGCCAGTCGAGGACGAAGATCACGCTATCAACGGCTGCCGCGTCGCCTTGGATTTGCGACAACGCCTCGTGAACCTGGAGCAGGAGATGGAGAACCGCTGGCATCGCAAGCCATCATTTGGGGTCGCACTGGCCTCCGGCCCCATGAGCATCGGTCTCTTCGGCTTTCGCGAGTTCCAATTTTTCAGTGCCGTAGGTGAGCCCACCGACTTCAGCCGTCGCCTTTGCTCAATCAATCTTGTTTACGGCAGTCATCTGCTTGTTAACGCACGCACCTTCCATCTCACGAATGAACTAATGGAGATGCGTCCGATGGAAATGGTCTACGCACCCCGCATGCACCAGGTGAGCGAAGTCTACGAATTGCTCGCCGAGAAGGGTGCGCTCAACGACCATGAGATGAAGGCGCGCGACGCCTTCTGGCAGGGTGTCGTCAGTCTCCGTAAAGGTGCCTATAATGAGGCTGTGCAACATCTGGAGACTGCCAAGCTAGACGGACGCGAAGACCCGCCGTTGAAATATTTCCTCGAACGCGCAGAAGCCGGCTTGCGTGACGACAACTCCAGCAGCGACACCCGAGGTGCCGCCCGTCATGTCCGCATGCTGACTGCCAACTAGCCAAATGAGCCAACATGCGAGGACATGCTGACCCGGTTGACTGTGCGCAACTTTCGTTGTCTTGCTTCCGTGGAAGCGGAGCCCCACCCACGACTGACCTTTGTGGTTGGGCGCAACGCACAGGGCAAGACCTCGCTATTGGAGGCGGCTTGTGTGCTTATGCGCCTGCAATCCCCACGCACATCGACACGGGCGGACTGGCTGCGATTTGGGGCAGACTCCTGTTTGATTGAAGGCGCATGGGATCATCACATTTTGCGGCACACGCAGACGAAGTTAACGCGTCGTTTGGCGGTGGATGGATCGGTTTGCGCTCGCGTCGTGGAATACCTGGCGGGGTCGGCGCTGGTGGTATGGCTGGATCACGCGGACATGAACCTTGCGCGCGGCGGTGCGGAACACCGGCGGAGGCATCTGGACTTCACGGCGGCGCAATTATTTCCTGAATATCTGACGGCGCTCCGGCAATACGAACGGGCGCTGCGCGCGCGGAACTTTTTACTCAAGCGAGATACCAATATTTCCTGGAGGCAGGTGGATGCGTATGGTTTGATCATGGACAAAAATTCAGAGATCATCGTGCGCTGCCGCCGGGAGCTGGTGCGCCGGATGCAGCCGTGGATCGCGGACGCCCAGATGAAGCTGAGTGGCGCCATGGAGTCTGCATCGGCTGAATACGTGCCGGGATTCGAGGGCGATAATCTTCTGGCTGCGCTGGAGAGAATGCGCGATGCCGAGTCACGCTCGCGACAGACTGCGGCGGGGACGCACCGTGACGAATTGCTGCTTTCCGTAGGCGGGCGTGATGCCGCCACCTTCGCTTCGGAAGGGCAGCAGCGAACTTTGAGCCTGGCGCTCAAGCTGGCCCAGGCCCGGGTGCTGGAGGAGGACAAAGGAGTGGCTCCGCTTCTGCTGCTGGATGACGTTTTCGGCGAATTGGATCCGGATCGGCGGCGGGCGCTG
>JANNQW010000389.1:0-4922 GCA_031400955.1 Verrucomicrobiota bacterium | reverse complement strand
TGATCCTTGGGGAAGACAACAGCGCGCGCCTTTCCGGGCAGGCGACGGATGATACCCTTGCGCTCCAGCGCCCGGAGATGACCCATCGCCGCTGTCTGGCTGGCGAAACCAAAGTGCTTTTGAATGTCGCGCGTGGACGGCATAACGCCTTCGTGACGTTGATAACGCCGCAAGAATTCTAGAAGCTGCCCCTGCCGGTCCGTAAGCATGCGAAAAGTGAACACTGTTCAGCGCGGACCGTCAAGCAATTTTCCTTTGGAGCGCGGGACGCCTGCGCAATAGTAAAGCATGAACCGCTCCGCATCTTTCACCCTGGCCATCGCGCTGCTCGCGTGCAGCGTGTTTTCCATTTCCCAGGCTGAAGAGAAATCACCCAAGCCGCCTTCGAAAAATCCGGCCGCCACGAAAACCGATGACTCCCCCGCCAAACTCGGCCTGGCGGACGACGGAAAAGTCGGCCGCCTCCCCAGTCACACCACAGGCCTGTCCGATCTCGCTGCGCAGGCGTTCGCGCGGAAGGACTGGGATAAGGCGCGCAAATACTACCTAGAGATGCTCGGGGATGAACCCGACAATCCGCTGACCCTGGCGAACATCGGTGCCGTTGAGCAGCAAGCGGGACGTTTGAAGGAAGCAAAAAATTATCTGCTCCGCGCCGTGAAGATCAATCCCGCGCTACAGCAGACATGGCTCGCGCTCGGCCTCGCTTGTCACGAAATGGGTGATTCTTACCTAGCCGTCTCCGCGCTCACCCGCGCCGTCCATGAAGATCCGCTCGATCCCAAGGCGCACAACTATCTCGCCGTTGTCGCCCGCAACCTTGGCTGGCTCGATGCCGCTGAGGCGGAATTGCAGCGCGCCATCGAACTGAAGCCCGACTACGCCAACGCGCATTTCAATCTCGCGTTGATGTATCTCGACCGCAAACCACCGTCGGTGGAATTGGCCAGGCGACATTACAACAAAGCTGTCGCCCTCGGCGCGGAAAAGGATGACGTGGTGGAAGAGAAGCTGAAGGGGCACTAATAATAATGACAAACCGCATCAAAAATGATTTGTTCGCTAAAGAGCTTTCCCTCTATCCAGAAAATGGGCCTGTAATACTTACATCCTATCTTTCCCTTAGGCGAAACTGTATTTACGATAAAAATTTTGCTGCCAGGCAATTGAATACAGCCAGACCTCACCCAGAAAAACCCACCAAGGTAAGCAGCGATCAGAATGCAAATAACGATAGTGATAGGTGATTGAATCTGCTCTTTCATATTGCAGTAGCAAGGGCGTCTCGCCCTTGTTTCGGATAAGATGGTGAAGGAAGCGCTGAAGGGAAAGTGACGGCAACCACTTGTATCTCTACGTATTGATAGGTCGAAATTTTTCTCCAAACAGTTTTTCATCAACCCAGAATACAGGGCGGTAAAGACGTTCCAAAATATACCATGTAGCGTAAGGACCAACAAAGTAGTATGTCTTGTCCGTTCCAAAGAAGCCATGGATGCAATTCGCACGCACCCAGAAAAACCCACCAAGGTAGGCAGCAATCAAAGTGCAAATAACGACGGTGATCGGGGATTGGATCTGCTCTTTCATATTGCAGTAGCAAGGGCGTCTCGCCCTTGTTTCGCTCCAGTATGATAGTGTATTGAACAAGGGCAAGATGCCCTTGCTACCAAAATTTGGATACCCTCAAATGACAGACGAATTCGCCAGCCAAGAACTCCGCAACATCGCCGACGCTGGCCTGCTTCGGAAACTGCGCACACTCCAATCCGCGCCCGGTCCCGTCGTGAAACTCGATGGCCGCACGATCATCAACTTTTCTTCGAACGACTACTTGGGCCTGAGTCAGAACGAAGAACTCCGGAGCACGATGACGGAAGCCGTCGCCCGCTTCGGCGTGGGCTCCGGCGCTTCTCGATTAGTCTGTGGAAATCTCACCGTGCACGATCAACTCGATCAGATCATCGCCGCGTTCAAAAACACGGAGGCAGCTCTGGCCTTCTCCAGCGGCTACGCCACCGCCCTAGGCACCTTGCCCGCACTTTGCGGAAAGGATGACACCATCATCCTCGACAAGCTCAGTCACGCTGCGCTGATCGATGCCGCCAAACTGAGCGGCGCGATGTTGCGTGTGTTTCCTCATAACCATCTCGACAAACTCGCGCACCTTCTGAAAACGACCCGTGCGAAATCATCCGACGCGCGCATTCTTGTCGTCACCGAGAGCATCTTCAGCATGGACGGCGATGCCGCACCGCTGCGCGAAATCGTGGAACTGTGCGAGGCGCATGATGCAGTGTTGCTCGTGGACGAAGCTCATGGTGTCGGTGTGCTCGGCCCCAGTGGGCGTGGTTTGGTGGCGGAACTGGGGCTGGAGAAGCGCGTGCCCTTGCAAATGGGAACTCTCGGCAAGGCGATCGGCGTCAGCGGTGGTTATATCGCGGCCTCGCGCGTCGTGATCGAACTGCTGATCAACCGGGCGCGCAGTTTTGTTTACTCGACCGCTCCGCCGCCCGCCGTGGCGTGCACGGCGGCGAGAGCGGTGGAGATCGTGCAAGGACCGCACGGCGATGAACTGCGAAAAAAACTGCGTGCGAATCTCAAAGGAGCGCGGGCTTTCAGCCCGCTGCATGATACTGAATACAGCGGGCTGAAAGCCCGCGCTCCTGTAGCTGCGATCATACCGCTGATCATCGGTGACGAATCCATCGCCATGCAAACCAGCGCCGCTCTGTTGGAGCGCGGCTTTTTGATACCTGCCATCCGCTATCCCACGGTGGCACGTGGCAGCGCCCGACTGCGGCTCACGTTAAGCGCCGCCCATGAAGCGGTCCAAATCGAAGGTCTTGTCGCGTGCCTTCACGACCTGATGCCGAAGCTGGGGAGCACGATCGAAGACTCGCTTCAAAAACGCACCCAATAGTTTCTCGCGCAAAACGAGCGAGATATCAAAGCGCATGGCGCTGTGCGCCACGAAAGCGCGCAACAGCTCGAGTGAAGTCACTTCCTTCGCAAAATGCTTCCTGGCATGTTCCAGCCCCGCCGCCCCCATCGCATCACAGCGGGCCGGATCCTGCAATAAAGCGCCGATCTCGTCCGCGAGTTGCTCGGGGTGACGCTCATTGCAAAGCAAGCCAGTCACACCATCGATCACCATTTCCGGAACTCCAGCCAGTCGCGTAGAGACGCAGGGCAGCGAGGCGGCCATCGCCTCCATCAGAACTGTTGGCAGATTGTCCTTTCCGCCATCGCGTTCCGTCTTGCACGCCAGCGCAAAAACCTGCGTCTCCTCGGCCAGCAGCCGGATGATTTCATTCATCGGCAGCGGACCGGTGAGCCGCACTTCATCTTGGAGGTTGAGCTTGTTGATTTGTGATTTGAGTTCCGTCTCCAATGGCCCCTCACCGACAATGCGACATTTGAACTTGATTCCCCGGTCACGCAACAGGGCGCAGGCACTGATGAGGTCGTCATATCCTTTCTTTTCAATCAAGCGGCCCACGCTGAGGATCCCGCCTGCGGCCCGTGTTCGATCCGCCTTTGCGCGCGCCTCTATAAAGGGTGCAAAATCGAGACCGTTGTAAACGCGGCGGATGCGCGGAGCGGCCTCAGGATACTGCACCCGCAAGCGATCAACCGTGTAGTCGCTGACCGTGACCACCAAGCTGGCATCGCGAAACAACTCAGGCAGTCCCGGTGTCTGCCATTCCGGCTGGCAGAAAACATCGTTGGCATGAGCTGTAAAACTGTAGCTATGCCCTGAAAATTTCCGCAGCCACCAGCAGGTGCGCGCGCCAATGCCCGCAAAATGGGTGTGCGCATGCCACGCTTGCGCGTTCAACTCGCGGAGCTTGTGGCCGATCCACGCGGCCTCATACACGCGCGGCTTGTCCGGGCGCTCGCCCCAGTAGCGCAGGGTGAGCACAACGCTCTGCGGTAGCTTCTGCTCATCAATCAGCCGTCGCACTTCGTCATAAAGCCTGTCCTCCGGCGGCAGGAAATGAACCCGCCCGACCAGCTTCGCCGGAAAATGCCTTATGTCCTCCTCGCGAGTGTCGTGAATGGAGAAAATTACCGGCCGCACGCCAATCCGCTCCAACTCCAAAATCTCCCGCACGCAGAAGGTTTGCGTAAATGTCGGGAATCGTTCGAAGACGTAGGCGAGATGGAACACGGAAGAAGGAACAGTGAAAAGGGATAAGTGAAAAGTAAAAAGACAAACTCTTCCGACTCTCTCGCACTTCCCTTATCCCTTATCCCTTTTCACTTTTCACTTTTCACTTTTCACTTCCCCTTCGCCCGCCGCCTTTTTCACTTCGGCCTTTTTGTCTTGAACCTTGAGCGACTCCACGGGCTCCAGCTTCGGCGCGGCCCCGCCCTTGGGGACGAAGTTCAACGCCGCACCGTTGATGCAAAAGCGGCGGTCCGTGGGCGTCTTGTAACCTTCCTTCTCAAACACATGACCCAGGTGTGCATCGCAACGCTTGCAGACGGTTTCGACTCGACGCGTTCCGAGCGAGTCATCCACACGTTCGAGGACATTCTTGGCCTTTGACGCGTCGTAGAACGAAGGCCAGCCGCAGCCGCTGTGGAATTTTTCACTGCTGGTGAACAGTTCGGCGCCACAACAAACGCAATAGTAGGTGCCTTCACCCTGCTTGTTGAACTGCTCGTAAGCCTTGCCGTTCGGAGCCTCGGTGGCGGCTTGGCGGGTGATGGCGTATTGCTCGGGCGTCAGCTTCTTGCGCCATTCCTCATCGGTCATGACTACTTTGGTATTTTCCATGGTTTTGCTTTTCTTTTCGTTGGAGCTTGGTTTGTCCTCGGCACAAGAATGACTAAATCCTGACAGAAGGATGGTGAGAATGATGAGATGCGCGTTCTTTTTCATATGACAACTGGCTTGGTAATGAGACACCGTA
>JANNQW010000388.1:0-36855 GCA_031400955.1 Verrucomicrobiota bacterium | reverse complement strand
GGCCGCACCGACATCCTCGCCGTCATGAACGCCGCCATCAACGCCCCCAAGGCGCTCAGCGAGTTCGCGCCCCGCATCGAGAAGACCAAGATCAACCCCGACAAGATCGGCGAACTCATCGGACCTGGCGGCAAGAACATCAAGGCCATCCAGGCCGAGTCCGGCGCCGACATCAGCATCCAGGACGACGGCACCGTGCTCATCTACGCCTCCTCGAAGGAAGCCCTCGAGCGCGCCCTCGAACTCGTCAACAACACCGTCGGCGACGTCGAAGTCGGCAAGAACTACACCGGACGCATCGTCAGCACGACGAACTTCGGCGCGTTCATCTCCCTCGGCGGCAAGAAGGACGGCCTCATCCACGTCAGCGAACTCGCGGACTTCCGCGTGGAGCGCGTGGAAGACGTGGTCAAGGTCGGCGACGTCGTCACCGCCAAGTGCATCGGAGTCGATGACAAAGGCCGCGTGAAGATGAGCCGCAAAGCCGTCCTCAAGGAGAAAGACGGTGGCGCGCAAGCAGCCTGAGCCGTGGGCTGAGTAGCAAAGTCACAACACAAACAAATCGAAGCGGGCAGGCCGGAAGGTCTGCCCGCTTTGTCTTTCTCAGGGGAGCGCGGGCATCTTGCCTCAAAAAACAAGACAACACTCTCTTGAGCGTATAATCTTAAGAAGGCATGAGTGATTCCCCGATAGCCGCAGCGCACACCTTTGATGAGGTGTCCCGGCATGTCGTTCGGCGGCTTTGGCTGCGTCAGACGTTGCTGCGGGTCGTGCAGACCCTGCCGTTGGCGGCGGTGGCGCTGGTGCTGCTTATCGTGTTGCGCGCGATCGTTTCGGCATGGTGCGACATCGGACTAGTGCTGGGCTTGACTCTGGCCTGGATCGCGGGATGTTTTGCATTTACTTGGTTGCGGCGGCCCGGGGCTTATGGGGCACTGGCGTTCTGGGATCATCGAAGTGGCCGAAGCGATGCCTTTGCGAATGCGTGGTGGTTTGAACAACAACCGGGCCGCGACACAGCACAGGAGTTTCATCTGCGCGTGCAACGCGAGCTTCTGCCGGCAGCGTTGTCTTCGCTGCGGCGCGACATCGCCTTGCCCGATCTGCGCTGGCTGGCCTCGGTGCCGCTGTTGTTGATCGCGTTCGCATTGATTCCCGCTGGCAATAGTTTGCATATGCCCGAAGCAAAACTTACCGAACAAGCTCGCCAGCTCGCGGAACGGGAGGGGCAGAAGCTCGCGGAGAAGAAACTCGACACGGAAAAGATGAGGGCGTTGAGCGAGGATGAGAAAAAGGAACTGGAGAAATTGCAGCAGAAGATCGCCGAGACCGCGAAGTCGCTCGGGCAGCAGAAATCAGAAACGGCGCGTGGTGTGTTGTCCGAACTGGAGAAGCATGCGCGCGATGCCGAGAAGCTTTCGGAAAAACTCGGCGCTGGCAGTGATGCCTGGGCTTCCGAGCAAATGGTCTCGGAGATGCGGAAGCATGCGGACGCAGCGGAGTTGGGCGACGCCGTGGCGAACAAATCAACGGAGAACACCGCCATGGAAGCGGAGAAGCTCGCGGGGCGCTTGCGCGATGAGAAACTCGCCAGCGAAACACGCGATCGATTGGCGGAGACAATGCGGGAGATTGGCAAGCAGTCGCAGCCCGAGGACAAGGAGCGCACCGTGGGCCAGCATGTCATCGCGGCGGACAAGAACTTGGCGCAGGCGCTGCCGAAGGATGCGGGCGCCGAGTTTCAAAAGCTGGCCGACAAGATGAAGACGCTGGCCGCGCGCGAGAAAGCCCGCGAGGAACTTGAGAAGCTCGCCCAGCAGTTGCGTGACTCGGGAAGCAGCATCGCAGGCGAAGGCGCTCAGGGCATGCAGCAGCTTGCAGGCAATCAGGGGCAGAATCAGGAAGGACAGCAAGGTCAGTCGGGCCAGGAGCAGATGCAGAAGATGGCGAACGCGCCGCAGATGCAGCCGATGCAGACGCCCGGCATGTCGAACGCGCAACAAGGACAGGGACAGAAGGGCGGTCAGAGTATGCAGACGCTTCAACCTTCGAACGGTGAGGGCAAAAATGATAAAGGTCTCGCGCTCGCTCCTCCGGGCACGAAGCCCGGCGACAAATCGGACGGCAAGAACGAGAAGCCAATGCTTTTTGCGCCCGTGCCCGGACTTCCGCCTGACCAGCAGCCGAGTGCCTTGATCCTGATGCCCGGTTCCAACGCGGGCGGTGCTCTGCCCGGCACGGATTCCGCGAAAATGGGCAATGATCCGACGAAGGCGACCAAGGCTGAGCAGCAGGGTGTGGTCAACGCCCAGCGCAACACCGAGGGCGAATCCTCCGTTCGTTTGATCGAAGGTGGAGTGCATAACGAACAGGCCACGCGCTCCGCGCAGGCCACCGCGCTCGACGCCATCAAGGCCGAGGAGAATGCTCTCGATGAAGCCGCGCTGCCCGCTGCGCGCCGCGAGCAGGTGCGCCGCTATTTCACGGAGTTGCGCAAACGCTTTGAAAAGGAAAACTGATTGCTATCAATCATCATCTCCCATCTTTTGCCCCATGTCTGACACATCTATTCCCAAGAAATCCACGCAGAAGCAGTTCGTCGCCGAAGCGGCACAAGAGGTGCCGATTGAAAAATCGTCCAATGTCATCGTCATGTCGACTCTCCCGCTGCTGCCACTGAACGAGGCCCTGCCGCTGTTCCGTGATGTGTTTGCGAAATTGAAAACGGAGATCCAAAAGGCCATCGTGGGTTACGACGATTTGCTCACGGACACGCTCATTTCCATTTTCAGCGGTGGCCACGTTCTGCTGGAGGGCGTGCCGGGGCTCGGCAAAACCTATCTGGTGCGCGTGCTCTCACAGGTGATCGGGCTCGAACCCGGCCGCGTGCAGTGCACGCCCGACCTCATGCCGGCAGACATCCTCGGCACCCACATCGTGAATGAGGATGCGCACGGTCGTCGCGTGCTGCACTTCGAGCGCGGTCCCGTTTTTAAGAACATCCTTCTGGTGGATGAGATCAACCGCGCGACGCCGAAGACCCAGGCAGCCTTGCTGGAAGTCATGCAAGAGCACGCCGTCACCGCGGGTGGCGAGCGGCACACGCTGCCGGAGCCTTTCATTGTTCTCGCCACGCAGAATCCGATGGAGATGGAAGGCACCTACCCATTGCCGGAGGCGCAGCTCGACCGCTTCATGTTCAAGATCAAAGTGCCGTTCCCAACGTTGGAAAACCTGGTGGAGATATCGCGACGCACCACGGGCTTTGACGAGCCGAAGCTCAACACGGTGCTGAGCGGCGCGCAGCTTCTGCAACTGCAGCATTCGCTCGGCAGCATTCCCGTTGCCGATCCCATCGCACACTATGCTTCTTCACTTGTGCTCGGAACGCATCCGGATCAGGCCGGAGTGCAGCCCGCGGTAAAGCGCTACGTGTCCTATGGCAGCAGCCCGCGAGGATTGCAGGCGCTCATTCGCGGCGCGCGCATCTGGTGCGCGGTGCGTGGTGGAACTGCCGTGAGCGCGGAAGACATCCAGCGCGTCGCCCACGTCTCCATGCGGCACCGCATCATTTTGAACTTCGAAGGCGAGGCGCAGCAGATCAAAGTGGACACGCTAATCGACGATCTCATCAAGGAGGTTCGAACGCCCGCTCAGCAGGCGGCGTGAACCTGCAATGCACTTTGCCCCGATGCCCCGCGAAGAACTCTTCGACTCGCAATTCCTCGACCGCTTGCGGACGCTGGCCTTGCGTCTGCGCAAGCGTAAGGTGCTCCTGCGCCGCGGCCATCAGAGCACGCCCGCCACCGGCTTCACGCGCGAGTTTAAAGACTATCGCCGCTACACCGCGCGTGATGACTACCGCGCCATCGACTGGCGGCTCTATGCGCGCCTGGAAAAACTTTTTGTCCGTCTGTATGAGGAGACGCAGGAGTTGCATGTGCATATCGTGGTGGATATCAGTGGCTCGATGGCGCAGCCCTTCGAGCAGAAGCGCAATCAGGCGCTGCGGTTCGCGATCGCACTGGCGTATCTCGGCCTCGCGGGTCAGCATCGCGTGAGCTTGTATTCCATGAACGACACCGTGCGGCAGGAGTTGCCGCCGCTGCGTGGGCAGGGGAATATCGAGAAGTTCATCGCCGCAGTCACGCGATGGGAGTTCGGCGGTTTCACCGATCTGGAGAAAGCGTTTGCCGACTTTCGTCCCACGCGACAGCGCTACGGCGCGATCTTTGTGATCTCGGATTTTTTCGGTCGCGATATCGGCAGCGCGGTTGAGGCGGTGAATCAAGCCTCAGGCTGGCCGGGCGAAACGCATTTCGTGCAGGTCGTGCATCCGCAGGAAATCAAACCCGACCTCGACGGCGAGTTCGAACTCAGCGATGTGGAGACCGGCGAACGCCGCCGCTTCTGGATCACCAAGCGCGAGGTGAAACAATACACACAGCTTTTTGATGCGTTCACCGACAATCTCAGTCACGCCTGCGCCAGCCGCCGGATTGACTTCTTCCGTTGCTCGAGCGACGAGCCGTTCGAGGAGAGATTTTTGGATTTGCTTACCAGGGGGAGCGCGCTGGCGAGCGCCTAGCATGGTGGCATGAAATTTCTTCACCCCACCAATCTCCACTGGCTCTGGCTCGCGCTCATTCCGATCACGCTCTGGCTTTTCCGGCGCAAGGCGAAGAGGATTCCGGTTTCGACGCTGCTGTTCTTCCGGTCGCTGGCGCGGGAGCATCAGGAATCGGCATGGCTGCGGCGGCTGAAGAAAATTCTTTCACTGCTGCTCTCATTGCTGGTGCTCGCGCTGGCGACCTTCGCGCTGGCTCGCCCGATTTTTGAAGGCGGCAGCGAGATGCCGAAGAGCCTAGTGATACTGCTGGATCGTTCCGCTTCGATGGCGTCGAAGAATGACAAGGGGCAGACGCGTCACGCGGAAGCGAATTCGCTGTTGAAGGAACGGCTCAAGGCGCTGCCGGAGAATGTGATCATCTCGCTCGTGGTTTACGATGCACAAGCCGAGGTTGCGCAATCGCGCAGCACGAACCGGCGTGAACTGCTGCGCTTGATTGACCTCTTGGAAGCAGTGCCGCTGGAAGACCGGCTGGAGGAAGCTCTGGCGGTTGCGCAACGACTCGCCGTCCTTGAGGCGCCGGCGGAGATCTGGTTTGCAAGCGACAGGCAAATGAAGATTCAGCCTGAAGGCGGAACTACCCTACGAATGATCAACGTCGCATTGGAGCATCCACTGAACATTGGCATCACTGGGTTTCAGATTCGTCCCGCGCCGCTGGCTCGGAACCGCTTTGAAGCGTTCGTCGAAGTTAGTGCATCATCGGCGAATGAAAAACAGGTCGAGGCCACGTTGGAGGCACGGCTTGACGGTCGGCCGGTGCAGTTGCGCCAGCTGGAGCTGAAGCCCGGTGAATGCACGCGACTCATTCTTCCGCTCGAAGGCGGCAAGGGGCAGCGACTTGAAATTGAAGCCAAGTGCACGGGTGATTGCCTCGGTTGGGACAATGTTGTCATCGCGCCGTTGCCGGAGACACGACCGCTGGTTGTGGCGTGGTTTACAGATGTTCCTGACCCATTTGTTGAACTCGCATTGTCTTCGATGCTCTCCGAGGAACGTATTCAGGTCTTGAAAGGTGGTGCAAAGGACTTTCCGCCGAAGGAAAAACCGAACGTGTATGTCTTTGAAAATTGGCTGCCGAAAGATTGGCCTGCGGATCGTCCGGCGCTGGTTCTGAATCCACCGTCGAACAGTGGACCGATTCACGCGAAGAAGCTCGACAAGGCCGTGCCTTATGACGCAGTGCGTGCGGTGCATCCTGAGCATCCGGTGCTTTATCGTGTGACCAGCGGCCGTGTTGCCGTGACGCAAACAACCGTGCTGAATGTGAGCGACACGCTGGAAACCTTGTGGATGGCGGGGCAGGAACCGGTCCTCGCCGCGGGTGAGTCGGGTGGGCAGCGCATCGTCGTCACTGCGTTCGTCCCGGGCAAGAGCGAGCAGCTCGCGCTGATGTCCGCATTTCCGCTCCTCATCGGAAACGCGCTCTACTGGTGCGCAGAGAATAATGACGCTCTGGCCTTGCTCAATCCGAAGCGTCCCGGCGATCTGGTGTCGATGGATCCGGGCATCGTGAAATGGCGCGCGTGGGATGGTGACAAGTTTATCAATGTCTCCGACGAGAGCAAGAGCGGCTGGCTGGCACTGCGTCGCATCGGAATTTTTGAGGGCATAGGCGGAAAGGTCGGAACATCGCTGCTGATGAGCGTGCATGAATCGGATGTGCCGGCAAAGACTCCGGTTGCTCCTGATGACACCATCTTGAAAAAGCCCGCGGAACGCTGGGCCACGGGTGGTGGTTGGTGGACAAAATTGTTGTGGCTCGCGCTTGGCGTGTTGCTGGTTGAGAGTTGGTTGTTTCATAGGCAGGCCGTGTATTGACAAAACTGAATGGACTGGGAATCGCCATACTTCCTGCTGCTAATTTTTCCCGCTCTCGCATTTTTGCTGTGGGCGGAGAGCAGTTCGGCGCATCCGATGTCGCTGAGGCGAAAGCGCATCCTGCTGATTGTGCGTGCCCTGGGCGTGATGCTGGCGCTCGCCGCCCTAGCGGGTCCGGCAAAGGTGGTGACCAGCACGCGGCGCGCGGTGGTGATCGCGGTCGATCATTCGCAGAGCATGGGCGCCGAGGGATTGCGGTCTGTCATCGACAAGGCCCGGGCATTGCGCGCGTCATTGCCGGATGATGTGGATGTTTCCTATGTCGGGTTTGGTGATGAAGCACGATTGTTGAACAAGACGGATCTGAGTGATGACAAGCTCGCGCTGCTGAAGACGGCGATGGAGAAGCAAGGCGCCCAGAGCAACTACGCCGCGGCGCTGGAGTATGCACGTGCGCTGTTCTCCGCGGGCACGGCGCGGCATGTCGTCTTTTTCGGCGATGGACATGAGACGCGGGGAAGTTTGCAAAACGCGGCCCGGGCTGCTGCGGTCGCGGAGGTGCATGTGCACGCCATTCCGGTGGCCGGGCCCCGCAAGCAGGACGTGCGTGTGCGCCAGATCATTCCCAGCCAGCCGCGAATTCACGAGGGCGCGGCGGTGAAGCTGACCGTGGATGTTGAGAGCACCCTGGAAGGCAGTGGTGTGTTGAAGCTTTTCGAGAACGGTATCGAGGTCGAACGACGCAACTTGAACGTCACGAGCGGCGGCGCGTTGCAAGAGGTGTTCACGAGGCATCCGGCCACGCGGAACATTTACAATTACCGCGCCGTGCTCGAAAGTTTTCCGGGCGACTCCATCGCCACGAACAACGAAAGGCTTACGCTCGTCGACGTGCGCGGACGTCTCCGTATTCTTTACGTGGAGGGCGATGCGACCGAGGCACAGTATCTCACGCGGGCCATGGAGAAGGAGGGCATCCTGCTTGATCTGCGGCAGCCCGGGAATATTCCGGCCACCGCGCAGGAGTTGAGCGGCTACGATGGTGTGATCCTCTCTGACGTGCCCGCGCACAAAGTAGGCGAGAACGCGATGGCGGCGATCCGCGAATACGTGGACAAGCTCGGCGGCGGCTTTATCATGATCGGTGGGCCGAATTCATTCGGGGTCGGCGGCTACTTTCGAACACCGATCGAGGAGATCCTGCCCGTCCGCTTGAAGGCACCCGATGAAGAGGAAAAGCAAAGCAGCGCGCTGGCGATCTGCATCGACCGCTCAGGCTCCATGTCAGGAGAGAAGCTGGAGATGGCAAAATCCGCGTCCATCGCCACGGCGGAAGTGCTCACGCGCAACGACTCCATCGGCGTGTGGGCATTCGACAGCGAATCGCATGTCGTCGTGCCCATGACGCGCCTCACATCTACGACGGCGGTGGCGGGTCAGATCGCCAGCCTGTCCGCGGGCGGCGGCACCAATCTGTATCCGGCTATGACCGACGCGCGCAATGCGCTCCAGCGCGTGAAGGCCAAGATCAAGCACATGCTCATCCTCACCGACGGTGAGACGATGGGCAGTGGCTACGAAGCACTGGCGTCGCAGTGCCGCAGCGAGGGCATCACGATCTCCACCGTGGGCATTGGCGGTGATGTGCGCATGCCGTTCCTGCAGGCGCTCGCCAGCCTCGGCGGCGGACAATCCTACAGCACCATGGAGGCGAACGCGATCACGCGCATCTTTACGCAGGACACGCTGATGCACGCGGGCCGCATGATCCACGAGGAGGCGTTCGAGCCCAAGTTTGCCGAGCGTCATCCGATGCTTGCGGGCTGGGACAAGTTTGAGCCGCCCCCGTTGCTCGGCTATGTGAAGACGCTGCGCAAGAGCACCGCGCAGGTGCCGCTGGTGACTGATCTCGGCGATCCGCTGCTGGCGCACTGGCGCTACGGTTTGGGAAAAGGCACCGCGTTCACGAGTGATGCCAAGAGCCGCTGGGCGAGTTTGTGGATCAGTCGCTGGTCGGGATTTGGCCAGTTCTGGTCGCAGGTGCTGCGTGAGACTTCGCGGCCGCCTCAGGGGCAGAACCTGGATTTGCGCGCGGAAATGGAAGGCGACGAAGCCCGCGTCACAGTCGATGCCTTAGTGGATGCGGGCACTCGCGGGAACAACGAACGGGTCAGTGCGGAGATCTTTTTTGTTGCTGCCGGGTCCCTCGGTGCGCCGCTCAAGCCGCTGCAAACACTCGCGCTGCGCCAGAGCGGTCCCGGTTTGTATGAAGGTGTGTTCAAGCCGGATCAGCCCGGTGTCTACCTCGTGCGTGCGCAAAGCGGTGCCCAGATGGTGATGGCGGGTCTCACGCACAATCCCGGTGGCGAAATCAGCCTGGGCACGGTGAATGAAAAGCTCCTTCGTGAGGTTTGCGCTATCGCGGGAGGAAAGTATCTCGACACTGATTTCAAGCTCGATCTCGGTAGCGCGAAGGCAAGGTGTTATGTGGAACTGTGGCCGTATTTGGTGATTGCGATGCTGCTGATGTTTCTTATCGACATCGCCGTGCGCCGTTGGGAGCACGTCACGGGAATATGGGAAATTGCGTTGGCGTGGATGCCGCGCATGGGGCGGGTAAAATAGTGTAGAGTGAACGCTAGTCGATTCCTGCGAGCGCCGTCTATCTAGGCGTGGCTTGGTAAAAAAGAAGGCTGATCACGCTTTTTAAGTGACCTCACTATCTTTTGATCGCCCTAGTTTTCTGAGTTTTCTGATTTGCGCTCGTATTCCTTTTTTAGTTTCTCAAGGACGGCGGGAACAAGTTCCTTGCGATCGCGATGGGCGAATGCTTCGGCGAAAGGGTCGCCTGTGCGTTGCATGACGGCAAGGAGATCCTTCCGTATCGCCTCAATTTCGGCCTGCCGCGCGGGGGCGGCGATGAGATTGACGCGCTCGCAGCGGTCGTTGCTCATGTCATAGAACTCCTCGGGAACCCGGTGGAGATAAAATTCGGCGCGATCCTTGATTGTCGGGTTGTCAGCGGAAGCGGCGACCATGGCCTTCCACGAAAGGCCAGCCATGTTCTCGGCCTGGTATTTCTTTTTGCCGTCGCTCCATGCGTTCCAGATGTAGGAACGGTCCTTGGTGCGCATGCATCGCATCGGCAGCCAGTTGTTGCCATAGGCGGCGTTGTAGCAGGTGAAGACACGGTCCCATCCGGCCATCTTTTCGCCCTTCACCGCGGGAAGGAACGTGCGGCCGTCGATCCCGGAAAGTGGTGGCAACTGCGCGGCCTCTAACAAGGTTGGAGCGAAGTCGAGTGTCGAGACTAGGTGGTCATGATCCACGCTGCCGGGCTTGGTCACGCTGGGCCAGCGGATGATGAGCGCGCCACGAGAACTGTTTTCGTAATCGTTGGACTTGGCGAAGGGAAAGGACATGCCGTGATCACCGCCATAGAAAATCACCAGTGTGTTGTCGGCGAAACCTTCTTCCTTGAGCACCTTGAGCACCGCGCCCACGGCATCGTCGAGTCGCCGGACGTTGGTGTAGTAGCCCGCCAGTTCCCGTCGGATTTCCGGCAAGTCCTCAAGGAAACCCGGAACTCTACTGACTTCCTCCGGTTTGATCCAACGGCTTGGCGGCTCGCCTTCGGCAAGGTCGCTCTCCCCTTTAATACCGATGAACGGGCGGTGCGGGTCGTAGCAGTTGACGTTGTGGAAAAACGGGCGGCCATGTTCCCGGGCCATGCGCAGAAACTTCCTTGTGGCCTCCGCAAGCTTCGCCGGCTTGCGGCTGATGGTGTCATCCGCCACATCGACACAAAACTTCTCCGTCGGCAGGTGATGCTTGCACTTTCCGAACATGGAGATCAGGTAGCCAGCGTTGTGCAGTTGCTGATTGAGGGTGCGCACTTCGGGCTTGATGGGGAAGAAGCCCATTGAACCGCTGCGGTGGGGGTAAAGTCCGGTCTGCATGGTCTGGCGCACCGGCTGGCACACAGCGACCGTGGAATAGGCATACTCCAATCGCAGCCCGCTCGCGGCGAGCTGGTCGATATGCGGCGTCAGATCTTTGACCGGTCCGCCGCAGACGCCGGTGGAATCGTAATTCATGTCGTCGGCGGTGAAGAAAAGAATATTGAGAGGCGGAGCGGCGCGCAGGGCTGTCAGTGGCAGCAGCAGGGCGGCGAAGATGGAGAACAGGTGTTTCATCTTATCGAGGATCGTGTCTGACTGATGGGTAATTGCTTCCGCGCTATTGCCTCGTTTGGAATCACCAAGTGATTAAATTTATAAGAAGCACGGCTGTCAGACACACAATGTCGATAATTACTCCATTATTGGAGGCGGAAACAGTGCGAAATCAAATCCGGCCACGAGTCCCGTTGCAGTGATGTGGAGCGCGCGTCCGTCTTCTATTTCTCAAACGCCTGCGTCACTGGCTTGCCATCGAAATTTGTTGGAAGCGGCACGTCGAGCAGCCAGAGCGCGGTGGCAGCCGAGTCGTAAGTCGTGACCTGCGTGGTGATCGTGAAGTTCTTTTTTACACCTTTGCCCCAGGCGATCCAGGGGATGGTCATGTCGTCGGGAATGTTTTCGCCATGAGTTTTGTCATGGCCGCCATGATCGGCGCTTATTAGAACAACGGTGCTGGAGATGATGCCAGCTTGATCGATGGCTTTGATGACCTGGCTGAGAGCCTGGTCGGAGACTTTGAGCGCTTCCTTTTGCTCGGGCGAGCCCCAGCCGGATTTGTGGCCGGCTGAATCTGGATCGGGGAAGTGGATGAAACAGAGGTTCGGCTTTTTGGCAGCGATGTAAGCCGATACATTTTTTGCCACAAGCTGTGACGGTATTACCAGCTTCTCAACTTCCTCGGTGCTTGCGACTGGGGTATCTTCTCGAGAACCATTGATATCGAAAATATCGAGCGAACCGGGCTGCCAGAGGTGGCGGAATTTAATTTTGCCTGGAAACATCGCGGTGCTCAGCGCGGAGTCGCGTTGTTTGGCGAGTGCAAAAATCGTCGGCAACTTCACCTTGCCCATGATTGGTGTGTAGTTGTTCCAGAGCACATGGTGCTTGTCTGGTCCCAAGCCCGTGAGCATTGAGGTGTGTGACGGCAGCGTTTTGGGAGGGAAAATGGTCTGTGCCATCCAGGTGGCAGAACCTTCACTGACGAGTTTTTTCAGCACCGGCATATCCGATTCGCGCATAACCGAGGGCTTTCCGCCATCGAAGCTGATGATGAAGACGTGGTCAGCCAGGCGTTCCGCGTGGAGCAGGGCAGGACCAAAATTAAAAAAAACGAATGAAAAGAGAATGAGGCGGCGCATCATGACCCACAAATAAACCAGACATTCGTCATGGTGCAATATATCAGATGCTTTACTTAGAACCCGGGCAAGGGATTGACCTTTGGTTTTTGTGACTCAGCTGCGCTGGGCTGAACGGGCGGTAAAAGGGCGTTGGCGTGGAGCTGGTCGGAATATTCCCGCAAGATGACCTCGATTTGCGCTATATCGTTGCCCTTCGTAAACCGGGTGATGGAGATGCGTTTTTTGTCGGCGCAGAGCCGGTATTCGCGCTCGCCGTAGCGCAGGGGCGAACTCCACGATTCAGAGGCGGAGTTGGCGGAGAGTAGGGCATCCACTTCGGTGGTGCTGAGCTTGGGTTTGCGGAAGATGATGCGCCACGCTTTATCATTGTGGAACTCAACGATGACGGTGAGTCCATTCTTTGAGAACACGGCTGCGTCAGGGTCACTCTGCGGCAGTTCGGATTGCCTGTTTTCGATCACAGGTCCGTAGCGGTCGATGCACTGGGCCAGCGATTCGCCGATCCGCGCCCATGACGTGGTGCTAAGAGCTGCAAAAAATATACAAGTGGCACCAAAAAGCTTCATGCGGGATGAATACACCTGAAATGGCAAGAAGGTCAAACGCCGGATGGGCGAACGGGATATTGCTTGGTCTCGCACAAAAAGATCACTTCAGTGTCTTGGTTAACGTTGCCGATCTCGAATTTCAAGAAGCCGCTTCATCACATGGTCCAGTTTTCCACTCCACTCCGCAGTGCCGAATGCATCGTGCAGTGTGAGATAGAGCTGATACAACTCGCGATAGACCGCATGGTTCCAGGCGATGGGCTGATATATTTTATCGCGGGTGGCGGTGACTCTGGATTGAATTTCTGCGACAGTGCCGGTCCCGGCGGCAGCGGCTCCGAAAATTGCGGCACCTAGCGCGCAGGTTTGTTCGCTGCGGCTCACCTTCATGGGCCGACCGATAATATCGGCGTAGATCTGCATAAGGGTCTCGTTCTTGATCGACAGTCCGCCGGTATTGATCACTTCTTTTACATGCACTCCGTATTCTTCGATGCGGTTAATAATGGTGAGCGCACCAAATGCGGTGGCTTCGATGTAGGCGCGGTAGATTTCATGCGCCTCGGTGTGCAGCGTCTGGCCGAGTAGCAGCCCGGTGAGGCGGTGATCAACTAGTATTGTGCGGTTGCCATTATTCCAATCCAGTGCCAGAAGACCGGACGCGCCGGGCTTCATTTCCGAAAGAGCTTTTTCCATGTTCAGAAATTTCTCGCCTGGTGTTGCGCCGTATGATTCCGGCACCAGATGATTGACGAACCAGAGAAAGATATCGCCGACCGCACTTTGTCCGGCTTCGATGCCATAGTAATCACGCATGACTGATCCGTTCACGATGCCGCAAACACCGGGGATGTCCGTGAGCGGTTTGTTTGTTGGTGCGATCATGAGGTCGCAGGTGCTGGTGCCGAGTATCTTTACCAAGGTGCCTTCCTTGATGCCCGCGCCCACTGCGCCCATGTGTGCGTCAAATGCGCCGACGGCGACTGCGGTGCCCTCTTTCAAGCCAAGCCTCTTCGCCCATTCAACGCAGAGGCCCCCGGCTTTGGTGTCGGCGACGTGTGCTTCGGAGTAAAGCCTGTCACGCAAGTTTGCCAGCAATGGGTCCAGCTTGCTCAGAAACTCCTTGTCCGGCAGACCGCACCATTGAGTGCCAAACATCGCCTTGTGCCCGGCGCTGCAAACGCCGCGCTTCAGCGTGAGCGGATCGGTATTGCCCGTGAGCACAGCGGGGACCCAGTCGCAATGCTCCACAAAACTAAACGCAGAATGAAAGACCGCAGGGTCGCAGCGCCGAAGGTGAAGGATCTTGCTCCACCACCATTCTGAAGAATAGATACCGCCGCATTTGGCCATGATTTGCGGACGTAACTCATGGCCAAGCTTTGTGATTTCTGCGGCCTCCTCATGGGATGTATGATCCTTCCAGAGCCAGACCATGGCATTAAGGTTATCCTTGAACTCCGGGAGCATCCCGAGCGGCGTGCCGTCGCGATGCACTGGGATGACGGTGCTGCCGGTGGTATCCACGCCGATGCCGACGACCTGACCGGCATCAAAGTCAGCGACATTATTTTTTGCCTGCTCTAAAGCTCCGTGCACCACGGCTTCCAGGCTTTCGAGGTAATCCTGCGGATTCTGGCGGGCTACGTTGGGGTCGCGAGAATCGGTAAGGATGCCAGCCTCGCCCGATGGATAGTTGAACACCGTGGAACCAATCTCGCGGCCATCACTCAGGTCAATCAGGAGTGAGCGGCAGGAATTGGTTCCGTAATCGATGCCGAGGGCGTAGTGCTTGTTCATGAGGCGCGATGATCGTGGGCGGAGTGTTTGATGCAAAGGAAATTTTACTTTAGAAAGCCATTGGTATCAAAGATACTATTGATCCTCGCATGATGGAATGATACCTGGCAAGGAGTCGAGACGCTCTTGTCCCGTGCGGAAAACGGCACAGGAGTGTGCCGTCTCCTTGTTATGCAATTGTGTGGAACTCAATAAGGATTGACGAATCTTGGTAACGGTCTTAGCTTCCCGAGCATGATAAAAAAACAACAACCATCAGTTAGTCTGCTCAGGCAGGCATTAGTTATCGCGGAACGCATCCAACAATTGGAAGGCGAACTTGCGGCCATCTTGAAACAGGATGCAGAAGTGGAATCTACCACGAAAGGCTCCAGCGTCGCCAAAGTTGGGAGGCGCAGTTCTGGAAAAATTCGCAAGAAACCCAAGTTCTCTGCCGCAGCCAGGGAAAGCATCGCTGCCGCGCAACGTGCGCGCTGGGCGAAGATTAAAAATGAGAAGGGTGAAAAAGTCGCGGTCGTGGCCAAGAAGACGAAAAAGCGGAAGAAACCCAAATTTTCAGCCGAGTCCCGCGAAAGGATAGCAGCAGCCCAACGCAAACGCTGGGCTAAAATCCGCAAGGCCAAGGGGGCTTAATATTTGTTGATAACGAACGCTGCATTGGTTCCCAATGCAGCGTTTTTTTGCAGTGTGATTCCGTCGCTCAAGATTGCGGGTTAGATTTTGCAGCAGGTTATTTGTCTGATTGCGAGGACTGATCCGTTTTTAATGGACTTTGCGCACATGTCACCCTTCATGGGTGGTTTAGGCCTCGGGTGCGCAGTTCACCAAATACAAGCGGGCTCCGGGATACGCCAGAGCCTCAAATAAGCACGGAAAGCTTGCCCTGCAGCGGTATTGTCGAGTGCCAACACAGGACTCCAAATTGTTCGCACAGGTTCTTTAATAAAATATGTGTCACTGCCACTGAGCTTGAGTGCTGGTCCAACGCTTAGGACGTAGATGGCGACTGCACCAAGGAGGCAGTAGGGCACATAGTTGAAGGTTGACTTGTCGCTCATAGTCGTGGAGTGGCCGAACGCCCCAAGCTCAGCGAGGGTAACCACGAGACGCGCCGATTGCAACCGCGATGCTTACGTCGCATCCTTTGCGGAGCGTTTTGCGTCACGGTCATCATCTCTGAATACCCTTTCCGACATGTTGGGACAGCATGGAGTCCCTCTGCCAACCCATGAAATCCTGAGGCCATGAAAATGATAGCGGACACACATTTTCACCTGTCAAAACCGGAGCCATTTCAGGCATCGGGTGATTCTCCTCTGTCACGAACAATCTGGTCAATGCGGATACACGGATAGAATAGACAATAAACCGCGCGCTCTGCGACATTTCGTGTGGGATAAATGAAATACCATGCCGGGACCCCATGAGGCCGGGTGTCTGATGTGCTCTCTGCGCGCCAGCGATATACAAAGAACGCCGCCACATACATTGCAAACGCGAATCCTGCGATACTGAATGCTCGTGTGGCTCGGTTCATAACGGTGTGCGGACGATGCCTAACATTATAATCTCCTTCATTTTGCGTGTTAATGCACTTGATAGCGCATTAACACACAAATGTCTTCTGTGCGGTCGCGGAAGACTGCGCTCACGGGCGCGCGCGCCCGAAGGAACTTCGGTCAATCCTTGCAATCACCGCATCGCAGCCTAGCGTCGTCGAAATATTCTCATGCCAAAACTTACGACAGAACAGGATCAAGCAGTCAGACAATGGGTCGCGGACGGGGCCAATCTAAACGAGATTCAGGACCGGTTGAAGCGCGAGCACGATGTCACGTTGACTTATCTTGATGCCCGTCTGCTACTGGCTGAACTGGGATTGAAGCTGCTGGAAAAACCGAAGGAGGCTCCGCCAAAGGAAAAGGTGGCTGCTGCTCCGGAACCTCAGTTGCCAGGTGATGAATTTGCCGATGAAGCTGTCGAGGCGGAAAATGTGCCGCCGCTAAAATCGCCGGCTGGCGGCAAAGCGACCGTGGTTCTCGATGCGATTGCGATCCCTGGAATGCTGGCGAGCGGTAAAGTAACCTTCAGCGATGGGAAGATCGCATCGTGGTATCTTGATGAGATGGGGCGCCTCGGAATGAATGCACCGTCGCCCGGCTACAAGCCGCCACCTGCGGACATTCCCGTGTTTCAGCGGGAACTGGATCTGGCGCTGAAGCGTGCCGGGCTCTAGGAACGACATGAGTGTCGTTGTTCCTTGCTACATTTTCGGAATCTCGTTGAGTGTGTAATATGCTTTCTTGTGGAGCAACTCGTCTCCGCTCTTGCTCCGCACGCCATTGAGGTGGAGTTCGTGGACGTGTCCCTGGGTGAGCGGAGTAACTTTGAGGCGGACGGATTTGGCGTCCTTGCCGACGCTGAGGACTTCGATCTTCGGGATGACTTCATCCACTTCCGGACCGCCGTATTCTTCGCGCCATGCCCAGGTGTATTCGCGGGCGGCGTAGGAGGCGGGGTTCTTCGCGGTTTCAAGATCAATCGGCAACGTGAAGGTCAGTTCAAAGCCATCGGGTCGGGCGCGCATCTCATGAATTTCAAAAGGCACCTTGCCCGTCCAGCGCACGCGCTCGAAGGCATCGGGGTGGCCGCCGCGGGAACCCCAGCCGCGATCAGAGCCGCCGACGAAGAGCGTGGTGCCATCGCCGGACATGCGCACGCCGATGGGGCCGGAGCGCAGTCCGATGAGGAAGGGGAAGCAGGCTCCTTGATAGACGCCGTTAATTTTTTCGATGAAGACGCGATTGAGAACCGAGGCGGTCTGATCCGCGATAAAGAGCTGCTTGGTGAAGGGGCCGAACTTGCCGCTCTCGTCCCAATCCCAGGCGGTGGGGGAGTTGCCGACGTGACCGTGAGGGAGCACGATGGCCGGGGGGACGTATTTGGGGTTGCGTTTGCGTTCGGCTTCGATGCGCGTTTTGTTCGCGCTTGCGAGCGGTTTCTCGCCCAGCGCGCCGTTGGTGAGATCCCACCATTTCAAGGTGTCGGGATGACCTTGAAAGGATCCGACTTTCAGATGCTTGAGGGATGATGAGCCGTTCCACACGCCTTGGTTGTCGTCGTAGAAAACTTCGCCATCTGGGATGAGGCCGATGCCGCCGGGGGAGCGGAGGCCGGCGGCGACGGGTTGCATCTTGCCATCGGGAGAGATGCGCAGGCACCAGCCGCGCCAGGGGGCGTCGGAGTTGTAGGAACCAGTGAGGCAGAGTGCGATCCAGATGTTGCCCTGCTTGTCGGGCCGGGAGCCGAAGGCATATTCGTGATAGTTGCCGGTGATGTTCCAGCCGGCGTTCACGGTCTCGAAGATGTCCGCGCGGCCATCGCCGTCCTTGTCCTTGAGCCGGGAAAGCTCGGGACGCTGGGTCACATAGAGCCAGCCGTCCTTCCACGCGAGGCCGAGAATTTCATGAAGCCCCTCTGCGAATTTGGTGAACTTGGCCTTGGTGACATCGGGGTCGAACGCGTTCTCCACCGTCCAAATTTCTCCGCGGCGGGTGCCGAAGACAACCTTTCCATTGGGCATGAGTTCGATGGAGCCAACCTCCGGCACACAGTCTGGGGGCGGCGTGAAGGATTCGATCTTGTAGTATTCCGCTTCCTTCGGATTGGGCAGTGTTCTCGCGTGGGTGAGCAGTCCGCAGGTTGTGAGCAGAAGAGCGGTGAGATGGAATGAAAGGCGTGGCATGGTAAAGAGTGGGAAGAAGTTGGAGTTCAGTTCAGGTTCCAGGAGTAGGTGATGGCGAACTCCGCCTTGCCATCTTTGAAGACGACGGGCAGCAGAACTTCGTCGTGGCCCGCTGATTTGCGGGCGATAGGGGAACCGCCGCTGATGATGACTTTTACTGTTTTGTCGAAGATGAACGCGCTGTCGTTGGCTTCAATGGGGCCGGTCAGCGCGAGGAAGTAGAGGTTGTTGACCGGCTTCACGGCGCTGAGTTTCAGGATGCGTTTGATCGCGTTGGTTTGTTTTTGAATGTCTCCCTCCGGAATGAAGGTTTCCGACACCGCCACGTCCTTGCAGTCATAGTGGAATGTAGGTTTTCGCTGGGCGTCGAGTTCGTAGCCGCGAAAGACATAAGCGGGGTCGCTGGGCTTTTCATTTTTGTTGGCAGGAACCCACGGATCAGCCTGGCTGGCGAGCACGCCGAGCGCGTGCTGCTGGCCGAGCTTGGCGACGCCAGTGCCGAGCGGAGGCTGATTGCCCAGGCCGCGACCCGCCCAATGACGCTTGGCGTCTATGAACTCGCCCTGCCAGACGAGCGCGACGTTCATCTGGTCGGCATCCCAGCAGATGTTCACGCCGCCGGGATAACCGACTGCGATGCCGCGCGGGCTGCTGCCTTCGATGAAGTTGCGGTAGATGCGCGCTTCATTCGTCACCACCAGCGGCATGCCGGTAACATTTTCCTTCTCTGGCGCGGGTGTATCCAGCGATGACTCCTTCACCGTGAGCCATCGCTCGGTGGAATCCGGATTGCTCCAGCAGAAGAAAAACTCCGCATTGCCGTGACCTTGGAAGTAACGCACCTTGATCGAGTGCTCGCCTTTCGTGAGGTTAATGGTCTTCTCCCGGAACACTGTCGGGTGGATGTCATCGATCTTGAGGATTTCCTTCCCGTCGATCCAGAGCTGGCTGCCGTCGTCGGAACCCATTTTGAAAGTGTATTCCGCATCCGTCGGGCAATCCAGCGCGCCTTCGAATTCATAGGCGTAGTTGTCACGGCGGACTTTTTGATGCAGCGCGATGTCCATCTTACCCGAGGAGACCTGTCCTTCTTCGATCGGTGTGAGCTTACCGAAGTCAGGAAGCTTCGTGAGGTTTTCGCCAGTGCAGTAGCGGTAGTGCAGATTTCTGATCAGAGGCAGGAGCACTCTCACGCGCAACATACCGTTCATTGCTATCGAGTGACCTGGGAAAGTGCAGACGTAGGGATAGTCTCCAGCTTCTTCAGGGGCGTTGAAGGTGATGGTTTCATTTTGATGCGGATTGACCATTTTTGTGTGTGCGATGATGCGGGGGTTCTGTGGTATCCACTCCTGCTTCATTCCTGCTTCGCCCAGTTTCCAGGCTGCCACGGCCACTTCAAGACCCTTGTCGTTCACGCCGCCATCCTTTGGTTTGCAGACGACCAAGTTGTGTGGGAGATCGTCTTCGTTCTGCAATGTGATCGTGATCTTGGCGCCCGTGGCGGCGTAGATCCGCTGCTGATCGTATTTCATCTGCGCCGGTTTCGTCTTGATGATGACGGTCACGGGATCGGGCGGAGGAACCGCCAGGACAGAAGCACCAAGTGTGGCAAGGCCGAGAAGACAAATGCAGATTTTCATTGGGAAGGCAGCGCGGAATATACGCAGCGGTGAAAGTGTAACTTACAAATTTTTCCGTTCGTGGATCAAGTAAGAGTTTATGTGAAAGTTCGCATATCGCGCTTGATTCTGCGCGATGGCGTGGTTGCTCTTGGTTGTGCGCATCCTTCTGGCATTCGACAAGTTCAAGGGCTCGCTGTCGGCAAAGGCGGCATCGGAAGCTGTGGCGCGCGGGTTGCGGCGCGGCGGTGTTGTCGGTGAAATAGAAATTTGTCCCATTGCCGACGGTGGAGAGGGATTTGTCGAGGCGGTGATGATCGCACTGGGCGGTGAGTGGATTCAAGCGCCGGTGCACGACGCGCAGGGGCGCGAAATCATCGCACGCTATGGATTGATTCAAAGGGAAGGAGGCACTGACGCTGTGATGGAGATGAGCGCGGCTTCGGGTCTGATTCTGGTCAGTGACGGGCCGCTGAATCCATCCAGCGCCAGCACTTACGGGACCGGTGAAATGATGCGTCACGCGCAAGAGCGAGGCGCGCGGAGAATCATCATTGGCATCGGCGGCAGTGCCACCAACGATGGCGGGATCGGCATGGCTGCGGCGCTTGGATTTCGCTTTATGGATTCATCAGGGTATGAAGTGCATGATCTGCCAGCGGATTGGGAGCGAGTGACGAGGATCGAGCGGCCGCCAGCATGGTGCGGCGAGGTCATTGTGGCCTCGGATGTGACCAATCCCTTGCTCGGGGAGCGGGGTGCCACGCGCGTTTATGGTCCGCAGAAAGGAGTGAAAGATAGCGCGATTTTCGAAGCGCGATTGCAAAGCCTAGCGGACATGGTGAAGCGGGATATTGGCTGCGATCATCGCAATGAACCGGGCGCGGGCGCGGCGGGAGGACTGGGCTTTGGCCTGATGAGTTTCTGTGGCGCGCAATTGTGCAGCGGCTTTGATCTGGTCGCGGACATCACCGGGTTGCGCGAGCGGATCGCACAGGCGGATATCGTGATCACCGGGGAGGGGAAGCTCGATGCGCAGTCTTTGAATGGGAAAGGTCCGGTCGGGGTGGCAGGAATGGCGCGTGCAGCCGGGAAGCCGGTGGTGGGAATCGGCGGGCTGGTGGATGCGCGCGAAGAACTGCTGGAAAAATTTGATGCGATCTGGCAGGCCAAACCGGAAGCGCTTCTCGTGGCCGAGGCCATTGCCAGGGCGGCGGAATTGCTGGAGGATTGCGTGGCTCGGAATGCGGGATTTATTCAGCTCAAGCTTTAGCTTGTCAGGGGCGAGGGGTTGATCTTACATCATCGCCACATGATTAAAAAAGTGGTTTTGCTGTTCTCGGGGCAGGGCTCGCAGAAGGTGGGCATGGGCAATGACCTTGCGGATGCGTATCCGAAGGCAAAAGCCCTGTTTGAACGGGCCGATCAAATTCTCGGGTTCAAGCTGAGCGAGGTCATGCGCCACGGTCCAATGGAAGAACTGACGCGCACCTCGCGCTGCCAGCCTGCGCTTTATGTGCATGGGCTTGCGGTTCTGGAAGTGTTGCGTGAGCGGATGCCGGGGATCGATGTCTCGGCTTGCGCGGGCTTGTCACTAGGCGAGTTCACGGCTCATGCAGCGGCAGGGACGTTTGATTTTGAGACGGGGCTGAAACTGGTGTTTCAACGCGGCACCTTCATGGAAGACGCGTGCGCGGAAACGAAGGGAGCGATGGCGGCGATGATCGGTGGCGAGGAAAGCGTCGTGCGAGAACTCGCTGCGGAATGTGATGTGGATGTGGCCAATTTCAACTGCCCGGGCCAGATCGTTGTTTCCGGCAGCATTGAGGGCATCGATGCGGCCGTGGCCGGTGCGAAAGAAAAGGGGATCAAGAGGGCGATCAAGCTGCCGGTGGCTGGTGCTTATCATTCGCGATTGATGCAAACAGCGCAGGACAAGCTGGCCGTGGTGCTGGCTGCGACGCCACTGAATCCGCCGCAAGTGCCGGTAGTGTGCAATTTTGCAGCTCAAACGGTGGACGGGGTTGATGACATCCGTCGCACGCTGGAAAAACAGGTCACCGGTTCCGTGCGCTGGGAGGCGTCGATGCGATATTTGCTGGCGCGAGGTCATGATTGTTTTATCGAACTAGGCCCTGACTCCGCGCTGAAGAATTTTATGGCGCGCATCGACAAGAACGCGAAGGCGATCTCCATCGGCAATCTGGCCGGGCTGGAGGCTGCGATTCAAGAGCTCGTGGCGAATTGAAGACGCGGAAGGGTCCAGAATGAAATTTATCGGCAGATTACGCCGATTAACGCAGATGAAGATATCGAGGTCGGCGACGGTGGCAGGTCTTGAAAGCAGGGCTCGCTATAGTTTTGATGGCTATTCGCAAGAATAGAGCGCCTTCAATTTGAACGGGCCGAGGTCGTGGGGGATCGAAATTCGCGTGATTATTGACAATTTGATAGTAGTATCAGTTGTGTCCCGTTAGACTTCCCGGAACCATGAATGCAATGAGGCATCTATTATTGGCGCTATCTGTGATTTGCGTGACAGCGGCTTCCGCTGACGTGACTCGTGTATTCCACGACAGCAAGGGCCTTCCGTTGGAAGCCACTTTCATCAAACTTGAAGGAGACATGGTTTATCTCCATGTGCTCGCAACCGAGCAGATGGTGGCCGTAAAGATTTCCCGGCTTTCGGATGAAGATCAGGCGGTGGTGAAGACCCTGGCTCCGGCTGCCAACGCGAATGCCCTGACTTCACTGGCAACCAATGCCTCGGCGGCTCAGGCGGCTACCAAAATTGACAAGCTCGTCGCCCTGGGGCTTGCTCAGCACGGCGTGAAAGCCAATCCGCCGATGAGTGACGAGCAGTTTGTGCGCCGCGTGTTTCTGGACATCGCGGGCCGCATTCCAAATTACCATGAAACCACGGCTTTTCTCAAGAAGGCCGACACTGACAGAACGGCACGGGCGCAATTGATAGACGATCTTCTGGCGTCTGAGGGCTACGTCAGCAACATGTATAACTACTTCGCGGAAATGCTTCGCGTGAAGGACCGGATGGATGGCGGCGGTGGAAACCTGGTGCGCGGGCTTCCCTACATTCAGTGGATCAAGGACCAGATGAGCAAAAACACCCCTTGGGATAAGATGGTTTTCGCGATGCTAACTGCGGATGGAAAAATCTGGAACAATGGTGCCACGGGCTATCTCCTGAGAGATGCAGGCATGCCCCTGGATAATCTCGCCAACACTCTGTCCGTTTTTCTGGGCACTGATGTGGCCTGCGCCCAGTGCCATGACCATCCCTTCGCCAACTGGACCCAGCGGCAGTTTTACGAAATGGCCGCCTTTTTCGGTTCCACCACAACAAGACTCAATGGCCGTGACTACGACCAGAAAAAGCTCATGGCTGAGGTCAATTCCCTCTTGGAATCAAGTGGCGTCAATCTCATGGAGGACCGCAATCCTACGCAGCAGGTCAACAATCTGTTGCGCGCCAACGCCTACATCGTCATGGACCTCCCGGAAAACCGGACGAAGCTTCCTCCTGACTATCGCTACAAAGACGGAAAGGGCGGGGATCCCATTTTGCCAAGACTCATTCACTGGGTTCCCTCCGGTAAAAAATTTGAAGATGTTCTGAAAGAAGATGAGCGCAACCCCGCCTACAAGCTGGCTGCGGAGGTTGAAAAAAAATCTTTGGAGATGGAGAAAAAATCCGCAGCACTCAGGAAGTCGTCCAAATATAACAATAATTACAGCTCCGCCCCGAAGCAGTCGAAGGCTGCGGGGGAGATGAATGAAAATCTGCGCAGCACTTTTGCCGCATGGACGACCCATCCCTCCAATCCGCGCTTTGCCATGACCATTGCCAACCGCATGTGGTCCCGGGCCATGGGCCAGTCGCTGACCGCTAATAAGAGCGTGGTCGATAATCCGGATGATGCCTACAACCCGCAGCTCATCAAACACCTCGCGAACGAGATGGTGCGCGTGAAATTCAATCTCAAAGAGTTCCTCCGCATCATCTACAACACTCAAGCTTACCAGAGTCAGGCCACCACGGCTGCATTGGCGATGGGCGAGCCCTACTACTTTCAAGGGCCTGTGCTGCGTCGCATGACCGCCGAGCAGGCATGGGATTCCTACATGACCCTTGTCATGGGTGATCAGATCGACAAAATAAAAAGCGACGAGGTTGATCTTTACGGACGATCCGTGGACATCGATTTGAGTAATCCCAAGCTCGATGCCAAGACCGTTCTGTTAAAGGCGGATGCCGTTCAGAAAATCGGAGCCAAGCAGAAAGCTAAATTCGGCGGCGGACTCTCCATGGCTGGACAGGAGTCCGGGGAAGCTGGCTCTATGAAAATCGCCACCTTCGACGGCATGAAACTCATGCGTGCTTCCGAGCTGGAGCAGCCCGCTCCCGCCGGTCACTTCCTCCGGGAATTCGGTCAGTCGGAACGCGTGCTCATTGATGGCGGCGTTCTCTCAGGCAGCGTTCCTCAAGTTTTGATGATGATGAACGGGCGCACTCAGAAAATGCTCACCAACCGCGACTCGCTGATCAACCGTGAAATCGCCAGACAGTCAGCCCCGGAGAAGAAAGTTGAAGTCATCTTTCTCAGCATCTTGAACCGCCTGCCGACTGATCGCGAGCGTGACATTGCCAGAAAAACTATCGGCGAACAGGGTGAAAGCGATGGCTTGAGCACTATAATCTGGGCACTCATTAACACTCGAGAGTTCTGTTTCGTCCAATAAATCAAACACATCTCTTTTAAACAATTCAATACCCTGACGGGAAAAAACCATGAGCAATCCATTTCTCAAACTTAACCCGGCATCTCGTCGCGAGTTCATGCTGCGCACCGCAAGGACAGCGTTTGGAGTCAGCGTGCTGTCACATTTCGACCGTGCTTTCAGTGCGGTGTCTCCCGTATCCTCTGGCATCGGCGGCAACGCCAAATCCGTCATATACCTCTATATGGCGGGCGGCATGACTCACATCGACACTTGGGATCCAAAATCCGGTGATACCAAGGGAGCCAAGGAGGCCATCAAGTCTAGGGGCGGATTCCAACTCGGCGGTTACATGACGGAAATGGCGAAAGTTGGCGACAATTTCTCCATCGTGCGCTCGATGAGTTCAAAGACGGGTGTTCATGAGGCGGGCACCTATGTGATGCACACCGGTTACGATCCTCGCGGCACGATTGTCCATCCTACGCTCGGCTCTTGGGCGCAGCATTTCCTCGGTCGTTCCCACAAGACGCTGCCCTCCAGCGTGGTCGTCGGTGCCGGCGAAGCCAATGCTGGATTTTTCCCGCCGGCTCTCGCTCCCGTTCCCATCAGCAGCCCGGATTCCGGGCTCCAGAACACACGCTCTGCCGTCGATGACGACACATTTAAAAAGCGCATTTCCCTGATGAACGAATTCGACTCGGCCTTCCGAGCGAAGTTCAAGAGCGGCGACGTCAAAGCCTATACCGAGTTTTATGACGAAACCATGAATCTGCTTACAAGCAGCGATCTTCAGGCGTTCAGCCTGTCGAAAGTGGACACTGCCACCAAGGAACTCTATGGCACGAGCGGTTTTTCCAAAGGCTGCATGCTGGCCTCCCGCCTTGTGCAAAGCGGCGTGCGTTTCGTCGAAGTCCGCCTCGGGGGCTGGGACATGCACGCAGGCGTTGACCAGGCCATGGGCCGCACTGGCGCAGAAATGGACAAGGGCTTTGCCGCCCTCATCACCGACCTGAAGAACAAAGGACTCTTAGGTTCAACCCTAATCGTCATGGGTTCTGAATTTGGCCGGACTCCGCGGATCAACGAAAACGGCGGTCGCGATCACTATCCGAAAGCCTATTCCACCGTTTTCGCTGGCGGTGGGATCAAGGGTGGATATGTCCACGGTTCAACCGACAAGGACGGCAAGGAAGTCACCGACAAGCAAGTCACCGTGCAGGACTTCATTGCCACCATCGGTGCAGCCATGGGCCTGCCGATTGATAAAGCGGTCATGTCCCCATCTGGCCGTCCCTTCACGGTCGGTGACAAGGGCAAGGCAATCACAGAACTCTTTGCGTAAATTTTAATCGGGACACCCAGCGCCCACTTGGGGAAGGCCCGATTTATCCATCGCCTTGCTTCTGCGTCAGCCAGATTTTTGTCACGGTAGGGCGGTGGTCGCTGCCGTCGTAATAGTCGGGCACATCGTAAATGCTGCTGCCGGTGCGATCCATGTATTTGCTTAAGGTTCGCGTGAAGAAGATGAAGTCGAGACGCGAATAGACATCAGCGTCCTTCCAGTAATGCGTCCAGGTTTCCTTGCGCGAATCACGCAGGTGTAACTCGAAGAGACCGCCGGGCGGCTTCGGTTCGCCAATGATGGCAGCCATAGGCGCTTCATTCCGATGCTCGTTGAAGTCGCCGTAAATGACGATCTTCTCCTCCGGGTTGGCGGCGATCTGCTTGTCCAGATGCGCTCGCAGCAGGTGGGCCTCGTTGCGGCGCATCAGGCTTTCGTCCGCCTCGGGAATGGGGCGCTTTGATTTTAAGTGCACGCCGACGAATCTAACATCCAGCCCGGTCCGCAGACGCAGTGTGGCGTCGAGGAAGCCGCGCTGCACAGGGAAGGTGAGGTCGCCGATTTGGTATTTGAGTTCAGTTTGAGAGTTTCGGGCAACGATGGGCAGTCGCGTGAGCAGGCCGAGCCGGCGCGTAAGATCGCCGCCGTGACAGTATTCGAAATTGGGTAGGTCGAGTCCGGCTTCCTTCAATCGCCGTTGGAGGTCGAGCAGATCTTTTTCCTGACCGATTTCCGAGATCCCGAGCACATCCGGCTTGATGTCGACGATGAACTTTACCACGGCGGCGATTTCCTTCTCTGGCTTCGGCAAGTCGGGCGTGCGAGCACCATTGAGGAAGCGCTCCATGCCGAGGTAGTTTTTCAGATTGTAGGCGCAAAAGGTGACGCTTTCGCGCTCCGCTGCCGTGAGCGCGGAGTGCAGCAGGATGCACAGCACTGCTGGATAAAACAAAAACCGCTTCATGCAGCCAGCAGGCTACAGGAAGCGGCGGGGAAAGACGAGGATAAATTCAGTCAGTCTTGGCAGGAGCGATTGGCGCCTGTTTTTCCAAGCTGGCCTCGGCCACTTTCGGAGTTTCGATGTGCTTTTCCGGCGTCTTATTATAGGAGTCGTCTGCAGCATTGTGCAGTTCGGATTCGAATTCTTCCTTGGCCTTGCGAAACTCACCCATGCTACGACCGAGACTGCGGGCGAAAACGGGCAGTTTTTTTGCTCCAAAGAGAACCAGCACCAGAATGCTGATGACGATCATGTCAGGCCCACTGGGCAGGCCAAAGGCAAGAAAAGGATGATTCATGGCTTCAAACATAGGGTGTCTACGGTGAAGATCAATGATATCTTTCAGGTCGTTGCGTGCGCAGATATTTTAATTCCTCGGCTTCAAGGCAGATGCGCCCACTGCGAACGACGTCTGCAATGTGACCATGCGCGAGCAGTGGGAGGGCAGACGACGGACTTCGAGTTGGACGACGTCCGGTGGATTCCAAATCCTGGTTAAAGCTCTGCAGTAAAACGGGCTTATGCAGCCTTCTTTGCCGATTTTGCAGCGGAAGTGCTTCGCTTGCGCGGCGCGGCTTTCGCAACCGGCTTGGACTCGGTGAGTGCGGGATCAGTTTCGACCAGCCAAGTTCCAAGTGGCAGCCAGTCATGGCTGTTGACTGAGCGCACATAGTCGTGGTCCACAAGGACGCTGCGCTGGCGGAAGCTGGTGATTTCATCTGCTGTGAATGCACCAAATTCGACGAAGTTACGGCTGATGATGTAGTGGGTGGTGGTGTTTTTTTTCAATGTAGGTTGTTTTGATTTTGAGTTTTAACGGGCTTTTCCGGATGAGTCCGGTATAAAGCGGGCGTAGAAGGTGCCCTATGCCAGAAAAGATGGCAAGCGACAATCATGCCACATTGAGTCCGGAATTGGTTTTTCGTGCCATCGATTCATCGTGAACTCGCAATGAATAAAGTCTATCTTGGTCCCAAGTAGTTTTTTGCGCTGGTCTAATCGGGGAGCGCTGGCACCGACCGCCGCGTATACTTTCTCGGCAAGCCCAACGACTACATGTATCATCGCGCGCGACGCAAGCTCGCCCAGCTCAGCCGGATCAATTCGGAAAAGGTGGTGATGATCGACGACACCATGGAGACAGACATTCGCGGCGCCATCGAGGCCGGTCTGCTTTCCTATCTCGTATTGAGCGGCTCGACCCCGCTCGAATCGGTCCGCGGAACCCGTAGCCGCCCTCTCTCAAAGTATGCCATCAATCGTCGGCCGCGTCCGGCGATGACGAAGTGAAATGACTTTTTTTGGAGCGCGCGCGTCCTGCGGACTTCCTACGAATGTCTCCTGACAAGGTGGCATCGCGGGCACCGCTGGCATTGCGTCTTGGATCGGGACGGGAGCTTCCGCGGCCTTTATCTCGGTCTACTTGCTTTTCCTTGCCACGCACGCTGAAGCGCATCGGGATGCCGTCGGCTGGCCAGATGCCACGGAGCACAGACTCAAGGTGGCGCAAGTAACTGTCCTGGAGTTTGTCGACTCGATTGGCAAAGAGCACGATGTGCGGCACAGGGATTTCGTTTTGCTCTTCATCTTTTACGAAGGTGGCATAGAGCAGATGGAATGACTTTCCACTGCGGCCGAGCGCGGCGGAGGAGTTGTCCACGGTGTCATGCAGCAGACGATTGAGCACGCCGGTGCCGGGCGGGTTCTGCGCGCCTTCACGAACTTTTTCTACTTCGGCGAAGACTTTGTAGACTTGCTGTCCGTGCTTCGCGGAGACGGCGAGCATAGGGGCATACGACATGAAGAAAAATTCGCGCCGCATGGTTTCCATCAACTCTTCGATCCGATCTGCTTTCTTGGCATCGGGATGGTAGAGATCGAATTTGTTGAGCACGATGATGCAGGGCTTTTGTTCGTTGACGATGATCTGCGCGATTTTGCGGTCCTGCATTTTCGCGCCATCGGCGCAGTCGATCATGAGCACGCAGAGATCCGCGCGCTTGATGCTGCGTGTGGCCTGGAGAGCGCTGAAGGTTTCAACTTCATCGAATATCTTGGCTTTTTTTCGCAGGCCGGCAGTGTCGATCAGCAGGTAGCGGCGACCATTGACTTCGCAGGGGATGTCGACGGCGTCGCGAGTGGTTCCTGCGATCTCGCTGACGATGGTGCGGTTCTCGCCCAGCACGGCGTTGATGAGCGAAGATTTGCCGGCGTTGGGGCGGCCCACGATGGCGAGCTTGAGCGGACGTAGTTTCGGCTGGGGCTGATCTTCGGTCGCTTCGGTAGCGATGACTGGTTTGACTCTGCGTATCAGATTGGAAAGGCTGTCCACGAGTTCGGCGATGCCGATCCCGTGTGCGGCGCTGACTTCGGCGACGTGCGGGAATCCGAGGCGCGTGAACTCAGTGTTGAAGTTGCCGCGACGGAGCGTATCGACTTTATTGACAATGAGCACGACTGGCTTCGTCGTTTTGCGCAGCATCTGGGCGAGTGACTGATCCACTGGAGTGATGCCCGCGGTGCCATCTACGACGAAAAGAATTACATCGGAGACTTCGATGGCCAGCCTGGCTTCGGCTTGCACTTGGGCGTTGAATTCGTCGGCGATGGTCTCGCCGATGCCGCCGGTATCCATGATTTCAAAGGGCAAATCTCCCCGGCGACACACGGCAGTGAGGCGGTCGCGCGTGACGCCGGGGCGATCATGCACGATGGCGATATTGCGGCCTGCGAGGCGGTTGAAGAGGGCGGATTTGCCCACGTTCGGGCGGCCCACGATGGCCACCATGCCCTGCGGCGGTTGGGAAGCGCGAGGCCGCACTGGGGCACCGTCACCATCGCGTCCGGGATGTTCACGTCTGATGCGGCGGTGGTTGAATCTTTTCATGATGGTATCTGTTTATTTTCCCCGGCGTTGATCTGCTGGACTGCCCCGGCGATGTAGATGCCGCCGGAGGTGAAGGTGAAAACGCAGGCGGCCACCGCCATCCAGAAGACGACATTGTCCCAATCCATCATCGAGCATCCTGCGGTGGTAATGAGCAGGGCCGTTGCAGCCTTGCCCGTCCAGTGGGGTTTGATGTTGACCTTGCCCGCGACGTGATCCACGAGGAACGCCCCGGCAATGGAAAGGAATTCTCGCGTGAGCACCACGATGACAAACCAAAGCGGCAGGGGCGCGGGCCACTCGCTGAACGAAAGGGTGATAACAGCCGCTAGCAAGAGCAGCTTGTCCGCCAGCGGATCCAGGATCGCTCCCAACCGGCTCTGCTGGTTGAAGCGGCGCGCGACCCACCCGTCGAGGAGGTCGCTCAACGCAGCGATGGCGAAGGTCGCAATGGCGGCGATGCGCAGATTCTCATCCGGTTCGTGGATTCTGACACTGCGGGCGTAGTAGACCGCGAATCCCACGAAGACCGGGATCAGCAGGATGCGCACAAGTGTGATGTAGGTGGCGGTGGTCAAGGCGAACCGTCTTCATACGCGTGGCATGAGCTTGTTGCAACTAGCGACTGGTGGCGTGTTTATTGTCGAGATGACAAATCCCATCTCGATTAAGATGGCGCTTATCCGTGGCTCAATGCCGCGTGGTGCGACAACGAGAGATTGAAGATTTAGGTGACTCCGATAAATTTGTGAATCGGAGTGCGTAATCATCCCGTCCCGACCCATGCCAAAGCAGTCGTTTATCCTTACAGCTTTACTGGCTCTTGTTTATTCTGCCTTTTCGCAGGAGAAGGTTACCTATGTGGATCACGTTCGTCCGCTGCTGGAGAACAAGTGTTTCTCCTGTCATAATCCCGACAAGAAAAAAGGCGATCTTGATCTCACGAGCTTTGCCGGTGCGATGAGCGGCGGTGGCAGTGGATCAGTCATTAATTCAGGCGATCCAGACAGCAGCAAGATCATGGACTCGCTCACAAAGAAATCGGAGCCCTATATGCCGCCGGAGGGTGCGCCTCTTTCCGCGAAGGAGATTGAGGTGATCGCTCGCTGGATTCAGGGCGGCGTATTGGAGACAAAATCCTCAGTATCCAAGAAGGGAGCGCCGCGGGCGAATATCGCGCTCGCCACCGCGCCGAAGGGAAAGCCGGAAGGACCGCCGTTAATGCCAGAACACGTTTTACTGGAGCCGGTTGTGTTCGCCCCGCGCAGCACCGCGGTCACGGCGCTGGCTGCAAGCCCGTGGGCACCGCTGGTTGCGATTGCCGGCATGAAACAGGCACTGGTTTATGATGCGAACACGAAGGTGCTCGCCGGCGTGTATCCGTATTCCGAGGGGTTCATCCGCTCGCTCAAGTTCAGTCAGAATGGTGCGTTGCTGATAGCCGGTGGCGGTCGCGGCGGGAAGGCGGGTAACGCCGTCGTTTGGGATGTGAAGACCGGGCGCCGCGTCATGGAAGCAGGGCATGAGTATGACCAAGTGATGTGCGCCGATATCTCGCCGAGTCATCGGATGATTGTCATCGGCGGCCCTTCGAAAAAAGTGAAGTGTTACAGCGCGAATACCGGTGAGGAACTCTATCTTATCAAGAAGCATACTGAGTGGATTTTAAACGTTGCCTTCAGCCCGGACGGAGTGTTGCTCGCCAGTGCCGATCGCAACGGCGGGATCATCATCTCCGAGGCTGTGTCTGGTGGTGAGTTCTATCTGCTTGAGGGCCACAAGGCTGCGTGCACCGGCCTTTCGTGGCGCAGTGACTCGAACGTTCTCGCATCGTGTGCCGAGGATGGAAAAGTCGCCATCTGGGAAATGCAAAATGGCAAGCTGGTGAAAAACTGGGATGCCCATGGTGGTGGAGTGCTCTCGGTCGTATTTATGCCGGATGGCAACCTCGTCACCTCGGGTCGTGACGGCATGATCCGTGTTTGGGATGTGAGCGGCAAGAAGCTTTCCGAGTCGAAGGCGCAGGGCGATCTGGTAACAAAAATTGCGGCGCTATCCGACAGCAAGAGCATTGTTTCCGGCGACTGGCAGGGTAATGTAAAACTCTGGAGCGCGGATAAGTTTGACGAAATCGGGGCATTCTCCAGCAATCCGCCGCCCATTGCCCAACGCATTGCGGACAGCGAGCGTATCGCAAATGAACTTCTCGCAGCTGTTTCCAAGATGGAGAACGAGGTGAGAGACGCCACGGATGCCGTGAAGGCGAAAGAGGCGCAAGTTTCGGATGCAAAGAAAAAAGCTGCTGAAGCACAGGCTTGCAAACAGAAGCTTGAAGGTGAACTCGTCGCGCTTCCCGAACAGCTCGACGCCGTGAAAAAGATTGCGGCTGAAACACAGGCGAAGCGACAGGCCCAGGCGGAACTCATCAGGAAGCATGAGCAGACAATCGCGAAGATGAAACAACTGGAACTGAAGATTGTGAAATTGGAGGGAGAATATCAGGAGTGCCTCGCCGAGTCCGCGACGCTTGCTGCGCCGGATCAATCTTCTAAAAAGACGGAGGTCGAGCGGAGGGCAGCGAGAAAGAAGAGCGAACTAGACGTTCAAAGTGGCCAACTGGATGACTTGAAAAAGGTGGCTGCTGTCGCACCACAGCCGCTCTCAGACATTGACGAGCAACTCAAGGTCGCGAATGACCAGATCGCAGTGATGAGAAACGCGAAACCCGCGAAGGAAAAGGAGCTTGCTGGTGTGAAGAAAAGTCTCGAGGGCTGGCCGAAGCAGATCGCCGATGCGGAAAAGCATCTTGCGGAATCCACGGCCGCAGTGGCGCAGGTGCAGCGAAGGCTGGATGACGTTCGAGCCCGTCTTGTCTGGGCGCAGAAGCAACCCGCCATTCTCAAGGCTGCGCAGTTCAACGTGAAAGTGATCGCGGAAAAGGAGAAACTGGAGAAGCTCGACAACGAGATCAGGGGTTTGAAAGATGGTTTGAAGGAAGCAGAGGCGGGGAAGGTTCTTGCCGCAGAGCGCATCGTGGTCGCGAAGAAACGCATTGCCGAGGTTACGAGTAAACTGCCAGTGCTCGATGCGGTGTTCATCAAGTTGAAGGGCGAGTTGGCCGCCGTGGAGAAAATTAACCAGCTTACGAAAGCGGAGGAAGCGAGGCTTGATACTCTGGTTTATGCCCAGAAAAAAATTATTACCGACAACGAAGTCGCGCAGAAGAATCTGGAGCAGGAGAAAATGAAGCGCATCTCGGTGGCGCAGAAGGCTGTTGACGAAATTAGTAAACAAGTCGCCGACTTGCAGAAGCAGGCTGGAGAGGTGAATGCGAAAGCAGTTGGTCCGCTGAAGAGTGTGGATGAAAAAATGGCTGTGCTGGCGAAAGCGGAATCGGAATTAAACGGAATTAAACGGAAGCAGGCCGAGGCGACGAAGGCGTCGCAGCAACTCGAAGCAGAGGTGAAGGCCAGGCAGTCCGCCCAACCTCAGGATGTAAATGCCCTGAATGTCGCGAATAGTGCATTGACCGATGCCTGTGCCGCGGGGAAGCGGGTGGACTCAGAAGTGCAAACCTCGCAAGGCGAGGTGAATGGTGCGAGGGGTATGGCTGATGATGCGGAGAAGGCCGCCGCACCGTTGCGCGCCCAGCAGCAGAATATTGCCGGACAGATTGAGAAGCAGAAAAAATTACTTATCGAGAAGCAGTCAGAATTCGGTAACGCGGAGAATGAGTTCGCTGTGAAATCGGAGCCTGTGCAGGCTTTAATTGTCGCTGCAAAAGCTGCGCTCGGCCCGCTTGAGGCGCAACTGACCGACGTTCGGGCGAAGCTTGCCACAGACACCAAGATCGTTGGCGCCAAGGAGGTCGAAGTGGCGAAAGCAGAGGCAGATGTCGCAAACGCCAATAAGACCAGGTTAGAGGCTCAGAAGACCACTGAGAATTCAATGAAGGAAATTGCCAACAAGACAAAAGCCATCGCTGAAGGCAAAGTTGAACTCTCCAAATTGGAGCGGCAGATCACTCCGCAGCGCGACACGGCAAAGAAGCTCAGTGACCAGTATTTCGCCTTGCTACCGAAGTGAGGTTGTGGAGCACGCGCAGCGATTCGTTTGATGAAACAGTGACCGGCACTCGTCAGGTCTTCAACGTGACCTGACTTCAGGCCGCATGCGTGGTCATTTGGAGCAGGGGATGCTCGTCGGCGCTTGAAGGCTCGGTTGGCGCGTATCCAACCAGAGCCCGGCGCAGGAGCCGCCCATCGGCGTTTCCTTTGTGGGAGACCGTGGTCTCAAAATAGAGTTCCATTGCGGCGCGGCGCTCGCTTTCAGAAAACTGGTTCCAGAAAGTATCCCAAAGCAGGTGCTCGTGCGCGACATCCACGTCGTAATCCAGTTCGGAAGCCTGCTGGCCGATCCGATGCAGGGTGCGGATAATGCTGGGGCTGCGCAGCTCCTGGACAGCGCAGAAATAGGATGGCAGCACCTGCACGGTGCGACTGCGCACGGAATGCCAGCACTCGTCGGCAACATGGACTTCCGCAATTTGGCCTTTTTCATAGCGGGCGCCGATACCACAGATCGCAAGATCGAAGGTGTTTAGGATGTCCGATAGCTGGCCGTCCTTCACATTGTGATAGGTGATCTCGATGAGGCGACCATCCAAACGGAGCTTGAGACTATACGGATGGAAATCCCGAGCCAGCACCGCTCCGCGTGAGAGCAGAAACTGGGTGAGCTTCTCCCGCTCTTTCCGATCGCGCACCCAAAAATCCAGATCATTGATCGGCAGCTTGCGTTTCAGCAGCGGCTTGAAGGCACCGCCACAGAGAAAAACTTCACCGTCATACGAGCGGCCTAATACCTCTTCAAACACGCGCAGCGCGTGCAAGCGGACACGGGTCTTGAAGATCGAGAAAAACATGACACGCAGTGATTAGAAGACTGATAGAACGCTCCGACTTTAATGGAGTTTATATAAAATTTAACCATATTGTCAATATCAATTAAGCATTTTAGAGAAATCGGCATACGAATGCACCTCCTAATTCTCCATTAAAACTTAGCGCAACATCCAGACAATCACTGCTTTCTGAACATGCAGACGATTTTCAGCCTCTGAGAAAATAGTGGCAGCGTGCTTCTCCAAGGTCTCATTGGAGATTTCCTTTTCCCGGTAAGCGGGAAGGCAATGCATGACGATGGCGCTCTTTTTGGCGTGTTTCATCAGGGTCTCATTGATCTGCCAGGGCTTGAGGAGTCGAAGTCGACGGGCGCTTTCTTCTTCCTTGCCCATGCTGATCCAGACATCGGTGTAAACCACGTCTGCGCCCGCTACAGACTGTTTGGGGTCATCACACAAACTCACATTATTCGCACCCAGCCTTTCCATGAAATCTGTGGGCGGCTGGAAGACTTTGGGCGCGCCGACGGTGAGTTTAAATCCCAATCGAGCGGCGGCCCACATCCATGACCGGGCGACATTGCAGTCGCCATCGCCGAGAAAACAGACCTTCTTGCCTTTCCATCCGCCCAGTTTCTCCTGCATCACCTGCAGATCCGCCAGAATCTGGCAGGGGTGTTCGTCATCGGTCAGTGCGTTGATGGTCGGCAGACCGCTGAATTTCGCGAACTCCTCGACATCCGCCTGGGCATAGGTGCGGATCACCGCTCCATGCACCATGCGGCCCAGCACTCGAGCTGTGTCTTTCACGGGCTCGCCGCGTCCCAGTTGCGTTTCCGTGCCGCTGAGAAACATCACGTCGCCGCCGAGTTCGCGAATGCCGACCTCGAAGCTGACGCGTGTGCGGGTTGATGATTTGTTAAAGATGAGCGCCCAGCACTGGCCCTTAAGGACCTTGGGCATGGCGGCGCGGTTCTTGCGCAACGTTATGCCGAGTTCAACGATGTCGCTGATTTCGCGAGCGCTGAGTGCTTCGATGGAGAGGAGATTTTTCATGATAATTTCTGCAAGACATCGTGCATGATTTTCAGTCCGACGCGCACTTCGGTTTCAGTGGTGTTCATCGGTGCCAGCCAGCGCAGCACCTTCGGTCCTGCGGCGACCGTGAGCAAGCCGGCATCCATCAGGCGTTGCACGATCCAGATGGAAGGCGTTTTGCCGCTCTTTTGAAAATCTTCGCGGGCTTCGATGCGGGTGGTGTCGAGTTCAAAGCCAATCATGAATCCAAATGCGCGGACTTTTGTCAGCACTGGAAGTTTCCAACTGAGTGCTTCTTCCGCGATCAACCTGCCCATGATTTTCGAGTGCGCAGAGAGACCTTCTCGCATAATTACCTTCAAGGTCGCGATCGCTGTCGCGCAGGCGAGCGGCGAGCCCCCATACGTCGTTCCGTGCGAGCCTGCGCCAAGGATGTCGCAGAGGCTTGGTGCGTTATTCTCATCAGAGATCGCGCGGTCGCGTGCCCAGAAGGAACCAAGCGCGTAGCCGCTGCCGATGGACTTGGCCCAGCTAATCGCGTCGGGAAGTATCTCGTCTCCAGGCACGATGCTGCGCCAGCCGCCGAGTTCGCCTGTTCTGCCGAGGCCACACTGCACTTCGTCGAGCAGAAGCAGCAGATCGTGTTTCTTCGCGAGCTTTGCCGCGGCGCGGAGGAACTCGGGTGTTGCAGGATTGACGCCGCTCTCGCCCTGCACCGGTTCCAGCAAGAGCGCGACGGTGGTGTCTGAGATCGCGGCTTCGAGTGCGGCGATGTCGTTAAACGGCGCATACTTGAATCCCGGCATCAGTGGGCCAAAGCCGCCGTGAATCTTTTCTTGCGCGGTCGCAGTCATGGTTGCCATGGTGCGACCGTGGAAGCTTCCAGTAAAAGTAATGATTTCGTAGCGGGGAGTTCCATCGGCTTTAGGCCGCAGCACGCCGAATTTCCGTGCCAGCTTGATAAGGCCTTCGTTCGCTTCTGCGCCGCTGTTGCAGAAAAAACATTTGCCGGGAATTTGCATCACTTGCTCCACCAGCATTCGTGCCAGTTCGCCTTGCTGCGCGATGTGATACCAGTTGGATACATGGATAAGTTTTGCGGCTTGATCCTGGATTGCCTTCACGACTTCCGGATGACAATGTCCCAGCGGGCACACCGCGACGCCGCCGGCGAAGTCGAGATACTCCAGCCCATCGCGATCCCACAGCTTCACGCCGCTGCCGCGTTCCGGCCAGAAATCGAAGCGGCCGTAATTCGGAATGACGTAATTCTTAAATTTCTCTGCGTCTGTCATTGAAGTGTGATCTCGGTGCCGATGCCATTGTCGGTGAATATTTCAAGCACGACGGAGTGGGGGATTCGGCCGTCGATGAGATGAACTTTGCCGACACCGCCGCGCAAGGATTCGAGCGCGCTCTCCATCTTCGGCAGCATGCCGCCGGCAATGATGCC
>JANNQW010000387.1:0-3116 GCA_031400955.1 Verrucomicrobiota bacterium | reverse complement strand
CGGCGTAGGCCTCGGGGGACTGTGGCTTGTCCAGATAGGCGTGCATGTCATACGCGTAGTTGCTGTCAGTTATGGCGAGCGCCGCCACTGAGTCGAGCGGTCCGCCGTTGGGTGCATAGGTATTCCAGTGCGTGACATCGCTGCCACGGGTATTGGGGATCAGGATCAGTTGCGTGGTCCCTTCCTTGCGAATCGCCTTAACGATTTCATGGATGCCGGCAAACCACTCGGTCGATTTCAGCGGGAAGTCGTGTGGCTCATTCATGAGGCCAAGGATGACGCGTGGATTCTTCTTAACGAGTTTAGTGAGTTTCACCCAAACGTCAGAGAGATTCGCGAAGGTCAGGGTGCCGTCCCCCAATGTGCGCTGGGTATACCCCGGGACTTGTTTGCCGGCGACATTGTGAGTCTTCTGCGCGTATCTGGCATAGGCATGCAGGTCGAGTAAGACCTGGAAGCCGGCGTCGGTGAAACGGGTGATGAAGCTCATCATGCCGTTGGTATACGCCGCAGACAGTGGACCGTTGAGTTCGGGTTGGAGACGTTCCCAAGAGATTGGCAACCGGACGACATTCATGCCCTTGGCCTTGTAGTAGGCGATTTCCGCGGTGATGGCATCATGGGCGGGGATCTCGAAATACGTCTGCCCGTTCCAGCCGTTCCAGTCGTCGCCGTATTCCATCCCGGCGCGATTGATCCCCCGCCACATAACGCCTTTGGGATAAGCACCGGGCGGACGCTTGATAAGATCCTGCGTCGCCCCTTGCTTCCCATCAGCTGCGTGGATCCCGATGCAGGTGAAAATCATCGCGACACAAAGAATCATGGCGCGGATAGGAATTTTAATTTTCATAACTGATGGCTGACATGGGGTTGTCAAAATGCGTGACTGTCAGCGATCCTCAAAGTAATTATTGATAAACTGACTGCTAGGATATCCCTTTCGCAGGCGCCGAGCCGGAGTGGACCAGAGTGTGCGTCGGAGGCGGGGTGGGGGGCATATAAAAAGTGTGCAAATCACACAGAAATGTCGCATATAAAGCCGATCCCACACAAACATACATTTTTGTCGGTGATCTAACTGTTCGCTAAAGAATCATGGCTCGCACCATCGTCATCGCAATCGTTGCATTTTTGATCGGACTGGCTGCTGGCTGGAAGGCGAGATACTTTGGAGCCGATGGTCATGACGGAATACAGTGGAAACTGACCGATGCAGCGGGACGAGGAGACATCAAAGAAATGGAGCGCCTGATCTCGGCGGGAGCAGATCCACTGAAGTTTCCGTCCTATGCCGACGGTGCGGTTACGGGAGCGACACCGCTGTTGGAAGCTGCCTCTGCCGGAGAGCCTGAGGCCGTTGAGTTCCTGATCAACCGGGGTGCGGACGTGAATCTACAAGAATCGGATGTTCGTCCGATTGATGTCGCAGAACACCGTTTGCAACAGACCGAGAGAACAGTCCAGATTCTGCGAGCTAATATTAAGGCGCGGTCCGAAGGATTTACGACTAAAGCAATAACACCAAGCGAACAAGACGGTGGTAGACAACCGCCTACCCGCCCCAAGTCGAAATGATCACCCCTAGCTACAACCCTTAACTCGTTGTTGAAGTCGCGCTGCCGGTAGGCAGTGCCACATCTCGACGTTCGCCTAACCCGCGCGGCCCATGACTAGCACCAAAATCATCACTTTCCTTCTCGGTTTTGCGCTCGTGCTGCCATTGGCACTCACATTCGCGTTGATGGTCTTTCGTGGTCCCAATTCCCGAGAACTCGTCACGAAGGCTTTTGATGAAGCGATGGCTACTATGAAGCAGGAGATTGACGCGACGGGACCGCACACCGGAACAGCGATGGGTGCCGTGGAGGCATCAGAGCGGATCAGTCTTCATCCACGTTTGAATCGCGTTTGGGCAGTTTCACCACGACGCTGGATTGGGGTTGTCGGCCTCTGTGGATGTGCCCTGATCATTTTCCTTTGGGGCTATTGTTCGTTTATCCCCAGCTTTCGGCTCTCTGGCGGTTATGCGCCAGTTGATGAGAGCACATCTTTAGACGAGTCGGCAATTGCTCCTGATCGAATCATGTGGACGAACGAGTCCTCGACCGGCCAACAATCGCCGGATAGGAAGACTATTGATTAACTTCAAAGCCATTCACGCTCCATAATGAGCCCACTACCTCCAACCAAGGCTTCCCTTCAACATAGAAGTGCGACAACAGGGCGTGATCAAATGACTTCGTTTGGGTTCTTGTAGGCCCAACAAAGGGCAGCCGCGACTCACATGCGACCAGCACACCACGCCTTTTTCAACAAGTCGTGCTGCGCTTTCAGCTTGCTTGCACAAGCCGCGACGCAGCCATAAGGTCTAGGCATCATGAAGCTCATAATCGCAATGCTTACTCTGATGGTGACAGCCTTCGTTGCCACAGCCGCTGATCCGGTTCGTTGGACAAACGCGGAGAAAGCGCTGGGACTCGCTACTGATTCAAATGAGTTTCGGACCATCGTGGCCGCATACGGAAGTTTTACCCGCAGTCAGTCGGGCAAGTCCGAGTTTATCCGCTTCAAAGCTTCCGGTATAGCTTTCCAGACGGAAAAAGGACGGGTGGTTGAGCTTCAACTGCAACTTGCACCAGGAAAAGAGATCAATGATGCCGGCTATTCCGAAGAACTCCCCAAGGACATCGAGGCCGCCAAGCGTTCCCAAGATGATGCCATTCGAATTTTTGGGCATCCTCTGAGAGACGTGAGGGACGGATACCGAAAACTGACCTACTTGATTGGTGAGAATATCATGACACTTCACTATGGGCCGAGTCTTGATTACGTGACTTTAACCAACAAACCGACTTCCTTTCAACATTGAAGTGCGACAACTGGGCGTCAGTAATACCCTTCGTTTGGCGTCAAGTATCCGAGGCTCTTGCGAATCCGGCAAATGCCTTGACCGACGCGCACGCCACGGTCTAGTTTCGCACCGAATGATCATGCCGCGCACCTGTATCAAGTTTTTGCTATTTCTTTTTCTGGCGGCGCGGGTTGATGCCTTCGACACGGTGATCCTCGATGCCGGTCATGGCGGTCACGATCGCGGCGCAGCCGTCGGCTAC
>JANNQW010000386.1:0-4146 GCA_031400955.1 Verrucomicrobiota bacterium | reverse complement strand
GAGCACTTGTCCGCAGGTGGGCGTCTTGGCTCTTGGTGGGCAGTCGTCGGCATCAGCCTGTTGTTCCTTGCCGTGGTCGTCGCTGTTCTATTCGGCGTCATCCTTCTCCTTCCCGATGAGCAGTAATTCTCCGATGACCACATCGACAACCCCACCAAGCCCATCAAAACGGATGCAATCAGCGACTCGTATGGCATCTGTCGTGTCAGCGACGCTTTCGGCTCGCTGTCGCATGATCCTGCACGCTTTCTTAAGAAATGAAAAAACCAATTAAGCCCGTCATTGGAGTATTAGCGTTGGTGTTTGCCATCGTCGGACTGGCCGCCTCGATCTTTGGTTATGACGTTGCAGAAGCAATTCAGCCGTCACCACCAGTAGAGGAGAAGGTTGCAAACCTCACAGTAAGGGTGAAGGACGCGATAATCGCCAAGCTGAGGGATCGCGATGCCGTGATAGCCACGCCGGTTCGGGAGCATGACTGGCATATCACGATCCCGAAGTTGGCCATGGGGCTCGGCATGCTTGGGCTGATTGGAGCAGCTGTCTCCTACACCAGAGGCGAGTCACGAGCGTTTGCCGTATCCGCAGCAGGATTGGGTGTTGTGGCATTGGCCTGGCAGGCGATGATGATCAGCTTGGGTGCCATCCTTATCATAGTGATCATCTTCGCGGTTTTGAACTCGTTGGGAATCGACCTCTCATTCTAGCACGAATCTGAGAATAAGACGCGCCATGACAACCCCTACCAGCCGCCCTGTTTACATGCTCCTCCGTAATTCCAACCTCAACCCCGTGATCGACGCTCTCCCTCACTGGTAGTGGTGCGTGCGCTCATCGTTCACCCTAAATCCAAACTCAATGCCATGAAAACAATATTGACCGTCCTCGTCCTCATGTCCTCAATCTCAAACCTGCTTCACGCGCAGGAAGTCTCGATGAAGTTCAAAGAAGGAAGAACCTTCGATTCAGGAAAAGAAGGCAAAAAAACCGAACATAACGTCACCTTCACAAACGTCAGTCGCTACGACGTCGTTGTGAGGTGGAAGTGGCCCAATGAAACAGGCTTCAGCATGTCCGACACAATTCAGCCAAACGGAACATACAATGGCGGCTCTTGGGCTATTCCTAGCGGCAAGGCACCTGAAGTTCAAACCATCGTGGAGTATGCGGACAAGACCTCCCAAAATCAACCAGACAATAAACCATCAGGAATCCCACAAGTACTGCCGCAACGGAACGGAGAACGAGAAGAAGCAAAGCCAAAGACACCCGATCAAGCAAAATGGGAAAAAGAAAGACTGACGGGGGAACAGGTGGCCGCTGCTTGCAATGAATATTATGCAACCCGTGGAGAGTGGGCAGGAGTTTTCATGATTACCACGATTAACGCAAGCAAAGTGGTCAGCCAAGGCGGAGGGCGATACACTGTTTACCTGAAATACAGCTACCTAGGTATAGGCGGAGGCTTTGAGGGCGAGACAGGAGACGACGCTCGAACCTTTGATGTCATCGCTACAGATGGAGGTGGTTGCAGAGTCACTGGAATGGGAGACTACCAAAGCGGCAACTTTTGACCGTCAACACCGACAAGCCAGTGGTTGCAACGGCTGGCAAACTCGCTATTTCGCTTCGCTCTGGACGTCCAATCTCCGCCGTGCCACACTTCAAACATTCTGCAAAGAAAATGAATCCATCATACCTGTTCATGTCAGGGGTCAGTCCTAGCCTTGTCAGGGGTCAGTCCTAGCCTTGTTACATTTATCATCTTTTATTTCACTTCCTGAGATGCCTGAAAAGCTGGCCCCTCTAGGAACTCTTCCGGCGTCATCACTGGCAGGGTGGAGGCTTTGAAGTGCGCCAAGCAACCCAGCCTTCGTGCGTGCTGAGCCTACAGCACCACGGCCCTTTCACTCGCCACAGCAGGCTGCGGCATTGAAAGCGGAAGCGGGCTGCCGCAGTCCAAATTGCTATTCGTCGTTGTGTGATTGGGGTTCTCTCAATCTAAAAATGTCTTGGGCTACGCGTCTTGAACCGGCATAAGCTGGAGCAGTTTCAGTGTCGGGAAACAATGCCGTAAGTAGCCGCGATCTGATGCGGCTAGCATGTCCGCCTGTTCATGGGCGTGAGCACCAATGAGAAAATCCGGGATCATGTGCTGACGAGGTCCGCCATTCTTGCGGTAGGCTGTAAAGATTTGCCCTGCAAGATGGGCTGCGTCGGTGTTGATGGGATCATGCTCGATGCCCAGCCTCGCGAGCAGGACATCGAAATCCGCCTTTGTGGGAAGGCCCACCGAGCTTTCAGCATATACGACATCACAAATAATCAGGCGGGAATCAGCGCGTGCCTGTGCCAGCACGCGCACCCAATCGGCGGCAGCAGGCTCACCGTTGATGATCGCGATGAGGACGGAGCTGTCCACCGCCGTGATCATCATGCGGGCGGGAGTTCCACTGATCCACGAGTTTCCGTGAGCCACTCGGCGGAGGATAGGCCCTGATAGCCGCCCTTACCGACACCAATGCATGCCATCATGTCATCAAGGTCCACGTCTAGCGGTTGATTCAAGGGAACGGCTTTAAGAAAAGGAGCCTGCTCGTCAAAGTCTAGGAGCGTCCCCGCCTTGAGCTGCAGGCGCTGCCGGATGACAGTCGGGATGAGGCTGAGAAACTCAGGCGTGACGATAGCTTGCATGGCGGGAAATTAACCGACGGAACCGCTTCAGGCAAGCTCCGGCTGACGGCAAATACACCCTCTGGCGAGAGGTCCTCGCCTTGCAATATTCCGGCCTCGCCAATCACGGCTCCACGATCACCAACTAAGCCGAGATGTTGCAAAAGTCCCCCGAGACAGCTCACAATTTCACATTTCTCGATCGCAGTGCATTCGTGATCACTGAAACGGAACTCAGGCTCATCGCGGCACCGGCCATGATCAGGCTGAGCAGCAGACCGAAGAATGGATACAACACTCCCTGTGCAATCGGGATGCCGAGGGTGGCATGGCCGAGCTTGCCGAAATCTAGTGACCGGTCTATGATTCACCCATGACTGCGACTGCCCCAACGCTCGACATGACCACATTACCTCCATTTGTGAATGCAGTGGAGGGGCGCTTGATGATGGCGCTGAAGTTCTTCGAACTGGGGCGCTTGTCGCTGGGGCAGGCGGCGGAGGTGGCGGGCTACTCGAAGCGGGCCTTCATCGACGTGCTGGGCCATTATGGAATCCCGGTGGCGAACTATTCAGCCAGTGAACTTGCCAGCGAAGCCGCATGGTAAGGATCGCAGCGGTCATCGATAGTGCCTGTTTGATCGGGTTGGAACGCATCGGGCGTCTGGACCTGCTGCCAGCGCTATTCGATCCCATTTTCGTCCCGCCTGCTGTGAATCAAGAGTTTGGGGTGCTGCCCGCTTGGATGACCGTGGAACGACCTGCCGATGTGGGTATGGTGGCCGCGCTGCGGCTTCTCGTCGATCCCGGCGAGTCTGAGGCAATCGTGCTGGCCTATGAGAAAGGGCTCCGCATTATTCTGGATGACCGCAAGGCGCGCGAAGTGGCACAGCGTCTCGGCGTGCCTGTGACGGGCACCGTGGGGCTGCTGCTGAAAGCCAAGCAAGAAGGTGTAATTTCTGCTGTGCGTCCGCTCATTGACGCGCTCGATGCTAATCAGTTTCGCATCGGAGATGCATTACGGATCGAAGCATTGCGATTGGCGGGAGAATAGCTCGGAGCCAAGAGATGATTCTCGATGGATAGAGGTAATCCTACGACGGAGCTTTAGAAATGGGGGCTACAGTTTCACCTTCCGCAGCCGCAACGCGTTCGTGATCACTGAAACGGAATATTCACACGGCATCTTTGATCCAGGTGACACCGCGCGGGATGAGGCCGGCTTCGTCGCATTCGGAGCGCTTCTTTGGGAAGATTCCGTCGCCGACGAGTGTCGAGAGCGGCTGATAGTAATGTTTGTCGCTGGGTTCGATCAAGCCGAAGTCATTGGCTTTGATCTTGCGGGCGAGCCGCGCGGCGACGGTGATGCCTGCGGTGCCACCGCCGACGATGAGAATCTTGTGATGCGTGGTGTCTTCATGGTGGCGTCAGGTTTTGAAAAAAGCGGGGAGATTCTGGGCGAGCATGTAGGCGG
>JANNQW010000385.1:0-10550 GCA_031400955.1 Verrucomicrobiota bacterium | reverse complement strand
GATCACAATGGCGATCCAGACGAACCAGCCGGGCGAAGTTGATTCATAGGCTGAGCCTGACGCTGATGGCTGAGACCTGATATGTGACTTAGACGGTGCTTGTGACAATCCCGTGACTGTTGATTCTACAGTGATCTTTGGTATAGGTGACGAAGATTTAGAAGGCTTCCCCCACTTTTTGGATGCGTCCTGGAGTTGTTGAGATGCGACACGCCATTTCTCAAAAGCGTAAGGCGGCGGATTCTTTTGAAAGTCCTTCACTCGTTCCAAGGCCAAGACAACCTGAGCACGTTTTTCCGTATCCAGTTTATTGGCAGCTAAACTGGAGTTTAACATCAAAATCAGTTGTGATGGGGGTGAGTTTGCAGAACCGGCTGACTCGTTGCCATCCGGGAAGAGCAACCCAGCCAAGCTGTCAAGGACTGACCCACGAACAAGGTCATCCACGCCAAGTAGTTTCGGCCTATCACTGAAGACACTGATCGGCGCATCACGCGCAAGCAGGAAGCCGTCAACAAGGGTGTCGAATGTTTCCCAACCATATTTCATGGAACTGCCCCGCCACGCGATCTGTGAAGCCAAAGCAAGTCTCATTTGTGCATCGTCTGACCATTTGTTGTAGAGCATGAGAGCAAGAGGAACTCCGTTTTCATGAGCGACACTAATGCTTGCCTTCAGTTGATTCATCACGTCGTCACCAGCAGGCTTGCCACTTGCCCTGGCGGCTTCCACGCTCCTCATGACGCCAGCAAGCGCAGGTGTGTTGACCAACTCTCGTTTGGTTGAGGGAATGGCATCAACAACTGACTCTGCCACATCCGCGTGAAGGGTGAGTGTGAACCCGACAGCAAGCAGCACCGGGATGAATGAAATGCAGGCCCAGCCCGCGAATGACGCCAGCACGCCTTCGCAAGCAAGGATGCCGTTCCCAATTTTACCTTCAGTGTTTCGCCTCATTCGGCTTCTTTTCGCCATGAGACTCAGCCTTTCCGTGTTCACCTTTGGCCTCACTGTGCTCGCCTTCTTTGAAAAGTTGCTTGGTCTCGCTCCATTTGTGCTGTTCGCAGGCAGATGTAAGCAAGGCAAAGGCGGCAAGGAGAAGGGCGGTGATCTTAGTCTTCATGGGGGCTTCAGTGGAACGGCAGACTAGCTTTCAATCGGCGCTCCGCAATCTGAAATCTATACGCTTTAAAACTCGCCCCGGAATACAACTCGAGCGGCCGGGGTCTCATGGATGACGATCTCGCAGAGTCCGGGAAGAAGTGGTGCCAGCCGACGCCAAAACCACGCAGCCATGTATTCTATGGTGGGATTCTGCAAGCCTTCGATGTCATTGAGATAAGAATGATCCAGCATGTCCATGAGCGGATCCATGGCCCGGCTGATCTGCGCGTGATCGTAGACCCAGCCGATCTTATCGTCGACTACGCCCTCGACGCTAATCTCAACCTTGAAGCTGTGCCCGTGCATGCGCTTGCATTTGTGGTCGCCCGGAAGTGTGGGCAGGGTCTGGGCGGCTTCAAAACGGAAGTCTTTGGTCAGGCGGCATTTCATGGTTCTTGCTTCTTGGTTCTTCGTTGTTGGTTGTCAAGATTCGAGCTCAAGGAGTTTCTGAACCAAGAACGACGAGCCAAGAACCATGCGAACCATGCGACGCACAGCCTAGGCGTCAAAGTCACTGCCGCAATGGAAACACCGTTCCAAGCGAGAAGGCTGCTGGCGGGCGGGACGGTAGCGGAGTTGTCATTGCAGCCCAAGAGCGAAAATCTCCTGACAAACTTCTTACTTGGCCGCGGTTTGTATTTCGTTTATGATCACCCACGGAAAAATGATTAAATCATTTTAATCACAGCAGTTGAAAACAAAAAATAAGCCATGAGCACAACCACTAGATCCATCCATCCCGGCATGAAAGCACTGGTTACGGGGTGCTCCCTCGCGCTGCTGTCAGCATTCGTCTGGTTTTCCCATACCCAAGCCCAGTCAAAATCCACTCCATCAGATGTAGCGCAGACAAGTCTACAAAAGGCCAAGTCCGACGGTGCGACGAAGGCCCAATCCTCTTCGCCACAAGCGGCTACTACGTCAGATCCTGTCCAGTCTGTCACACAGGCGCAGCGCGAGATTATGATGTTGAGCTCAAAATCTTATACAGGCACCACGGTCATCAAAGCGGAGACGCTCAGCCCGATAAAAGACAAAACCCCTGATGCTGACACAAAGCTGTTCCGATCAGACAAGTTGGCGACAAAGCCTGATGTGCCCAACAAGACGTTGATGTCCGGATCGAAAACCATGATAATTACTACATCCATTCTGGCTCCTGTATCCAAGGACGGCCAAAATCCATCTCAGCCCAACCAGGCGCCCGGAGCATCACCGCAACCTGTGGTGCCAAAAGATGTTCTCATGTTCAGCTCGAAGGCTATGAGCCAGCCTGTTTTTAGCACGCGGAAAGTAAGCCCGGACTCACAGAAAGCCGCGCCGCCAGTTCAACAGCAGAAGTCTGAGCAGAAATAGCGACCGGAACCCCGTGAACCAGACGGCACCGTGACTCTCTGGACTTCCATTGCCATGACGGGATTGAGCATCGTCTTTCTGGCGCTGGTCTTCAGCCCGTTGGAAAAAGCATTCCCGGCTAAAAAACAGAAGTTCTTCCGCCCCGAATGGTGGACGGATTTGTTCTTTCTGCTCGGACAATATCTGCTCTGGGCCGGCCTCGTTTTTGAAATCTTGTTCCATTTCCGGGACTGGATTGACACTTGGATGCCAACCGGCTTTCGCGCCTCAGTCGCCTCCCAGCCATGGTGGGCACAGGCCATTGAGGTTATTATTCTGAGCGATTTCCTGGTTTACTGGGGTCATCGTCTCCAGCATCGGGTCGGCTTTCTCTGGCGCTTTCATTCCATCCATCACAGTTCGGAACACCTCGACTGGCTGGCGGCGCACCGCGAGCACCCAGTGGATACCATCTACACCGTGGGCCTGGTCAATCTGCCGGCGTTCATCCTTGGCTTCCCGCTACACACCCTCGCGGGATTCATCGCCTTCAGAGGCATCTGGGCCATCTACATCCATTCCAATGTTCGCCTACCATTTAAGCCTGCTCAATGGCTCATCGGTGCACCCGAACTCCACCATTGGCATCATGATCGGGATCGCGACTTCGGTAATTACGCCAACATCTCGCCTCTGATGGACATCATCTTTGGAACGCATCACTGTCCTGATCACGAACCAGAGGCGTTCGGCATCAAAGAACCCATTCCGAGAAGCTACCTCGGACAGATGCTCCATCCATTTCGGAAACAAAAATAGGATGTAAGTCCAAGTGGACCGCACAGTCTCTGTGCGGCTTCTTTCAAACCCCGCACAGAAGATTCGCTTCGCGGCTTCGCAGGTGCGGCCCACTTACAACACAAACCACTTTACGCAGCCAGCTTCAAAATCCGATGTGCGAACATGCAGGCGTTGAGGCCGGCCTTGCTGTGGAGGCCAACAGTGGCGCAAGGGACGCCGCCAGGAAGCTGGGAGATAGAGAGGAGTGCGTCGATGCCGTTGAGCGGACCGCCGGGAACGGGCACACCGACGACGGGATAGTCCGTCTGCACGGTGACGACGCCAGGCAGCGCGGCGGCGAGCCCGGCTACCGCGATGATGACGATCTTCTGCTTTGATTCGTTGAGATTATTCAGGAAGTCGCCAAGCGCCGCGTGATCGCGATGCGCAGAAAGGACGTGCTCCTCATAGGTGACTTTTTCTTTGTCCATGTAGTCGCGACCAGGTTGCATGAAGGGCTTGTCGTTGGCGCTGCCATAGATAATGACGACTTTCATATTTATCACTGTGTTTGAGTTGGTATGTTGGAAGTGTTTAGAAGCCCATGCCTGGAGGAAGATTGAGGCCCTGAGTGAGTTTGCCCATTTCACCGGCGGCCAGTTCCTTGCTTTTGGCCAGCGCCTGCTGCACGCCGGACAGCACCAGATCCTGCAGCATCTCGACATCGTTGGGATCAACGATCTCTTTGCTGATTTTGATGCTGGTGATTTCCTGGGCACCGGTGGCGGTCACTGTCACGCGTCCGCCGCCGACACTGGCTTCGATGGATTTCTGGCCGAGGTCTTCTTGTGCACGCGCCATGTCGGTCTGCATGCGTTGCATCTGCTTCATCATTTTTTGGATGTTCATAAATTGGGAGGGATCGGGGGCTGCTTACGACGCCAGAAGCGTCGCTTTGAATTTTTCCACGGTGGCGCGGATCAGTTCGTCGTCCATTTCATCCGACTTCTTTTTTGCTGGAGCAGCGGGTTCCGGAGCCGGCGCAGGAGCCACGGGTGCGGCGTCAGGCGCGGATTCTGGAAGCTTGATGCTGGCATCCAGAACTACATCGAGCAGCAACCCGCGACCGAGGAGTTTCTGGGCGACATCTTCAAGATACTTGCGCGTCGGTGCGCGCATCATTCCCTCACGGGCGGCCGACTCGCTCTCGGGCAACGCTATTTTTAGGTGCTTGCCCTCATTAGAGACCATGACCGCAGCTTCCAGCCAGTGTGAAATCAGCGGCCGCTCGGTTTGGACGCGCTCAACATACTGCGCCCAGAAATCACCTGTCACCGGCGGCTGCGCTGACGATGCTGCAACCGGAGCTGCGATCGGTTTCGCAAATTCCGGCGGTGCTTTTGCCACTGGCGCGGCGACAACGCGTGGGGCCGCAGCCACTGCGGCACGTGCTACGGGTGCGCCTCCACCACTGATGGCCTCGATCACCTCACTCAAGGTCACTTCACCCAGCGTCTGCACGGCCTGAATGACACCGATTTCAAAATGGAGCAGCTTGTTTCCCGCCCATCGCATCCGCGCATCAACTTCGGCAAGACCATCCATCACACGCAGCAGCGGCTCCGCAGGGATCATCGCGGCCTGAGCCCGGGTCATCGCCGCGACCTCGGGCGATAGATCCTCTTCCGCAGCGACAGGATCGATCTGATCCACCAGAACGGTGCGAAAATGCTGAATGAGGTCTGCCAGCATCCGGGACAAATCCTTGCCGGCATCAGCCTGCGCATGCAAGTCCTGCAATGCACCCACGGTATCGCGCTCGATAATTTTGAGCGCGAGTCCGGCGACTGTTTCACCGCGAGTGAACCCGAAAATATCGAGCACATCCTGCTCGGCGATAGCCCCGCCGCAAAAGGCGACGAGCTGATCCAGCATGGACTGGGCATCACGCATCCCGCCGTCTGCTCCCTTGGCGATGGCGTAGGCGGCCTTTTCATCGAGAGCGATTTTTTCCAAAGACGCGATATGCAGCAGGTGCTTCGCGATCAATCCTGCAGGAATGCGCCGCAAATCAAAGCGCTGGCAGCGGCTAATAATAGTGGGCAGGATCTTGTGAGCCTCGGTCGTGGCAAAGATGAACTTCACATGCTCCGGCGGCTCTTCGAGGGTCTTGAGCAGCGCGTTGAACGCCGCCGTGCTGAGCATGTGCACCTCGTCAATATAGTATATCTTGTAGCGACAGCAGGCCGGGGCAAACTTCACTTCCTCGCGCAAGTCACGCACCTGATCGACACCGTTGTTGCTGGCACCGTCGATCTCCCGGACATCGAGCGCGATGCCTTTTTCGATTTCGATGCAGATTGGATCATCCGGATCAAAGTCCACGCTTGGGCCACCGGGGCAGTTCAGCGCCTTGGCGAAAATGCGCGCCGTGGAAGTCTTGCCCGTGCCACGCGGTCCCACAAAAAGGTAGGCGTGCGCCAGTCGCTTCTGCGCGATGGCATTCTGCAACGTGCGCACGACATGATCCTGCCCCAGCACATCGGCGAATGTGCGCGGGCGATATTTTCTGGCAAAGACCTGGTAGCTCACGGCGGGCATTCTAGCGGGGTGCGCGCTGCTTTCCACTCCGTGTTTCGATTTTTGTTTCCAAACTGCATCCCGCGCCTAGTCTGCGACATGGGACGCTCCTTGCGCGCGATGATTCTACTGCTGACCCTGCCGCTGATGCTTGGCAGTTGCGGCCTGCTGTCCAAGCACTTCGGCAAGAAGTCCAAGCCAGACAGCGATGCCGGCACGAAAGACGTCATTATCGGATCCATCGAGATGGTGAACCCGGAGCAAGGTTTCGTCCTCGTCCGCACCGGCATGAAGCTCAATCTGCAACCCGGTTGGAAACTGGAAACCCGTCCGCTCTCCGGCATCCGGTCCGTGCTGACGGTTTCTCCGGAACAGAAGTTAAATTTCCTTTCCGCCGACATCACAGAGGGCTTCCCGCAGAAAGGCGAAGCAGTGGTGTTGCATCCACAAGCTAGTGCGATGGCGACTCCTGCAACCACGATGCCAGTTCCACCATCTGCGCCAAGTGTTCCCGCCTCAACATTGCCGCCACCGATCCCCTGACCCTTGCGCGTCATGCTGACTGAATCCGAAGCGCTCGAGCGCATCCTGTCCGCCGTTCATCCCCTGCCACCGCAGATCATTCCGCTGCGTGAAGCGTTGAATCGCTTCGCTGCAAACCCACTGCTGGCGATAGTGCCACTGCCGGGATTCAACAACTCGGCGATGGACGGATATGCATTGCAGGCTGCAGATTCAAAAAATCCAGAGCCACTGCGTGTGACCAGCCAGCAGCCAGCCGGAGCACAGCGTGCTCTCAAGGTCGGTCCCGGTGAAGCCGTGCGAATTTTCACCGGCGCCCCCATTCCTGCTGGTGCGAATGCAGTCATCATGCAGGAGGACGTAACAAAGATTGATGACGGCAAGAAGATCACCTGCAATGAGCCCGTGGCGCCGAATGAAAACGTCCGCCTCATGGGATGCGACATTTGTGTCGGGCAGCGCATTATCGAACCAGGGATGCTCCTCACCGCTGCACGGCTTGGAATTCTCGCGGCCCAAGGACTGTCCAAATTCGAGGTGACCGCCAAGCCGCGCGTTGCGGTTGTCACCACGGGAGATGAACTGGCTCCAGCGGGAACACTTTTGCAACCGGGTCAAATCTACAACTCCAACAGCGTGATGCTTCAAGCCATGCTGGGTGGACTCGGAATCAGCGATGTCAGTGTGCAGCATGTCCCGGACGATTATATCCGCACCGCAGACATACTGCGTGAACTTATTGGCTCGCATAATTTCGTCATCATCTGCGGTGGTGTTTCCGTGGGCGATCACGACTGCGTCCGGCCCGCATTGCAGGCGCTGAGGGTGAAGCCGGGGTTCTGGCGTGTAAAAATCAAACCGGGCAAGCCATTGCTTTTCACCCAGACACCACGCGGGGACGGCACCCAATGCACCATCTTCGGCCTGCCGGGCAATCCCGTTTCCGCATTCGTCACGTTCGAGTTGTTCGCACGGCCCGCGCTTCTGAAAGCGATGGGTGCCAGCGAACAGGAACTAAAGCATCCGCAAGCTCGCGCAGTGCTGGACTCAAAACTGAACAACGGAAGCAATCGCCCCCATTACGTGCGCGGCAGCGTTGACGGCGGCAAATTCACCCCGCAAGGAGGGCAACGATCACACGAACTACTCGGGCTCGGCAATTCCAATGCCCTGCTACGCATGGAACCGGACTCCGAGCTTGAGGCTGGCACTGAGGTGACTGCGCTGCTTTTCAATTGAGCGTAGATTGCGCAGGATCACAGCACCTTGATCCGCAAATTACGAAACCAGGCTTGATCCCCATGCTCGGTCAGCATGATTTTGCCTTGGCCGGGAGCGAATTCCTTATTGTTCCTAAATTTACTCTTCGCTAGACACGCCTTCCACTCATCACTCTTGGTGTCGACCGTGCTGACCAGCTTGCCGTTGAGATAATGCTCGATGACGCCATTCTTCACCACGATGCGACTGCTGTTCCATTCGCCGACAGGCTTGAGCACCTTGTCCTTCGCGGAGCCGACCAGATCGTAGATGCTGCCCGTGTTGTGACTGCCTCCCCTCATCCCATCCAGATGTTTGAAGTCATCGATCATCTGATATTCGATGCCGAGCCACGCCTTGCCCCCCACCTTGGTAACCCAATACTTGATCCCATTGTTTCCGCCTTCGGCCAGTTTCCATTCCCACTCGAGATCGAAGTTCGCATACTCGTTTTTGGAAAGGAGAAACCCTGCGCCTTTTCCAGAAAGATGAAGCACATCGCCCTCCACCACCCAACCCGCGCCCGGCGCACCTCCATTGGCATCCGTGAAATCTTTAATCGTGAGCGCAACTGGATCGGCGGCGAGAATTGAGCCGGCGAAGAAGATGGAGATGAAGCTGAGTTTCATAAAATAAAGTTCAGCGTTCAATGTCCTTCCCAAACCACATCATGTGCTGCCAAGGAAGTTCGTCAAACTGCTTCACCAGCTTGAAGCCGTTGCCGGTGAGTTCCTTGGTGAGCTGAGCCTTGCTCATTTTGTGCTCGGGCTTGATCGGCACACTGGCATCCTCGGCGCGAAACTCAATAAACACCAGCACTCCGCCGGGCTTGAGCGCCTTGCGCATCGCCGCCAGCATCTGCGCGGGATGATCGAACTCGTGATACACGTCAACCAGGAGTATAAGATCGATGGCCCCCTCCGGCAGTTTCGGATCATAGGTCAATCCCAGGACTGGGATAAAATTCGTCACGCCGTTTTTCTTAGCGCCTTCATCAAGCATTTTCAAATACGGCTCCTGAATCTCCACGCCATAAACTTTGCCGTCCGGCGCGACCGTCTTGGCCATGGGGAAGGTGTGGTAGCCATTGCCGCAGCCCATGTCGCATACCACCATGCCCGGCTTCAACTCGAGCTTCTGCCGCATGAGCGTGCCCGCCTCTTCCCGTTCGCGTTCATGGCGCACCAGCCAGTTTGCAGCCGCTGCGTGCATCGTCTGCGCGATCTGCCGACCCATGAACTCTGTAACGGCGGGCGGTTCAGCAGTCGGCAGCGGCTTCAACTCGTCCGCCAGACCAGCGCCGCAGAAAAGGACGATGGTCAGGAGACAAATAGTGCTTTTCTTGGAAGCTGGCGGGTCAGTCGTCATGCGCATTAGATGACACAACAACGCTCAGCTCGCTGCATTTTTATCCGAAAAATGAACCTACGTGAACTTCAATCAAGTTGCACCCAGGCACCCATCGTGATAAGACTCCTCGTGCCTCGACTCCATCAGTTCATCGCCCTGCTGCTGCTTGTCCTCTGGACGCCGGTGGCGTCGCACTGCCTGCTGGAAGTTGCGCTGGGCCTCGAAGAAATCGGTTGCTGTGAATCCAATGGCCCGGCGGAATCCGGTCATTCAGACTGCCCCACCTGTCTTACCGTCGAGGGTTCACAGGTTAAGACTGAGAGCACCATCTTGCCCGCACCAAGAATGCTTGGTGCGACTCTGGAAATTTTCCCCTTGGTGCTCTCCGGCGCACTGAAAACAAGACCAGTCCTCCCCGTCATCCGTCAACCGGCTGACACCCCGCCAGTTCCTCCGGCGGCCGTGATTCTGCAAGCGACTCTCGCACAACCCGTGCGCGGGCCATCCTTGGTCGCCTGATCCTCCGCTCGTCGCGGACAAGATCATCCTGTTCTTCCTAGCTCCAGCAGCCAGGCTTCTCCGAACTCGCCGGCGTGAACTCACGCCCAACCCTTCACGCCATTCCATCCATGATTCGATTTATCCTCATTCTTTTCACCCTGATGCTCGCCAACCCTCTCGTTGCCGAGACCGTCACGTTTGCCTCCGTGCCTGCGAAAGTTCGCAGTTCCAATCCATCGCTCGCCGCCGCGCGCCTCCGCATTGACGAAGCTCGCGGTCGATTGCTCGGCGCGGGCCGGCTTTCAAATCCGGAACTGAGCCTGGGCTACTTGCATGACTCGCGCTTCAGCGAAGCCAAGGCGGCAGTTTCATTCGATCAAAAATTTCCTGTCACCGCCCGGCTTCGGTTGGAAAAATCACTCTCGCAAAAGCTGGTGACTGCTGCGGAACTGGAACTGCGTGATGCCGAAAGACAACTCATCGCGGAGGCGCAGGAACTGGCGGTGAAACTGCTCTCACTCGAACAGCAGCGCACCCTGCGCATGCAGCAAACTGAACTGGCACAGAAACTCTCCAGCTTCGCCGAAGGCCGCGCGGCAGCCGGTGAAATTTCCGCGCTGGATGCCGCACAGGCCCAAGTGGACAGCCAGCGCCTGCTGCTTGAAGGCAACAAGCTGGAGACAGCGCGCGTCAGTCTGATCGGCCAACTGAAATCCAAGCTCGGCGTTGCGGCGGAGAATTCGCTCTCGATCACCGGTGATCTGCCGGCCACCGCGATGCCCGCGCGCGCCTCATGGGAACGACGCGACGACTACCAGCTTGCCCTCGTGAATGAATCCGCTGCACAAGGCGGGATCGAACTGGCGAAATCAAAGAAGTGGGATGACATCACCGCCGGTATCTTGTGGGAAGGCGAGCGCATGGAGGACGCGCCGAACGGACTGGAGAACACCGGATTCTTCGGAGTCAAATTATCCATCCCCCTTCCCTTCTGGAACAAAAACCAGGGCGAGATCGCAGAGAAAACCGCCTCGGCTCAGCGGGCGATCCTGGAGACC
>JANNQW010000384.1:0-23306 GCA_031400955.1 Verrucomicrobiota bacterium | reverse complement strand
GCTCTGCCTTCTCAAGCTTTGCGATCTGTCCGGCCTCTTGATGTCTGTCGAGTTGTTGTCGTGGTCTTCCCATTTCTCACTCTTACCCATCCTTTACATTACTTCAAACTTATTTTGCTGATTTATACGGGCAAATGGTATGATGCCGCCATGGCTGAAAGCGCCGAATGCGTGATGCTCAACAAAGGGCCCTACATTCTGGATACGGTCCGCGTTCTGGATTCCGTCCTCACACAAATGGCAGAACATCACCTGAAGAAGACCGCCACCTTGCGCGCGCTGCATTCGTGGGATCACCTCTGGGATTGAAATCCGATTTAGCAGGCACCTTGAAGTAAACTGGTCAATCTGATATCAAATTCAAATGCACAAATCGGATTGCTCGCTCAAGCTATGATCCTCGGCCGGATCACCGCCACGCCCATAGGCTCCAGCGTTTCCGCGAGCCGACGAAACATGGCGTCGTCCTCATACGTGCCGACGATTGCGCCACCGCTGCCGGTGAATTTTGCGCTGGCACCGCATTCGCGTGCGGCCTCCACCATGTCGATGTTTCCCTGGCTGATTTTATAGAGCCGACGACGTAGATCAAAATTCTCGTTTAGGAGCGGACCGATCTCGCGTCCGCGGCCGGCGAGAAGCATCTCTTTTACTCGCTCGGCGAGTCCAGCCCAGTGATACATCGCACTCACGACTTCGCGCTCGCCCCGGTTCCAGCGGCTGCGGATGTCATTGTGGAAGACCTCGGTGCCCTCACTGAGCTGCTTCGTGTAGGCGACGTAGAGATTCGGCAGGAGTGCGGGGTCGAGCTCCTCGTAAATCCCGCAGCCCTCTTTTTCCAGATGACCGCGATTGAAGTCCATGAAAACCGCTCCCTCGTAAACCTGGATGACGCGATCCTGCAGGCCGGCGGGAATTTTCAGCTCATCGTTTTCCACGCTGAGAATGACGCCGGGCTGGATGTGCTTGGGGATTTGCACACAGTAAAATTCCATGAGCGCCCGGAGACAGGCGCAGATAATCGCGCTGGAGCCGGCCATGCCCACCTGGGGCGGGACGTTGCTATGGTATCGAAGAGTGAAGTTGCGGCCGTGAAGCGGGACACCTTCTTTTGAGCACCAACTGTGAAAGCGCTTCACGGTAGCCTTCAGCAGGCGAATGCCGCCGTAGTAGCCGTGCTGCATCACGTCACTTACCAATTGGTCGATGCTGGAAAAAACCGAGTGATCACGATCATTCGGCTCAATGTGCAGTTCCGGACTCTCAAAAAGCGTCACCGTCGCGGCAAAGTCGCGGATAATGAACGAGATCGTTTTGCCGAAGTAACCGTCGGAGGGATTGCCGACAAGGCCGGCGCGGGCATGGGCGGTTTTACGAATGACCATTCGATGAAAGAATAAGGGGGGCGGGGAGCCTAACGCCGGAGGCGGAAATGCTCAAGATGAAACGGTCTGCCGTCCTCTCGCCCGCGACCAGAGAAATTTTTTATTTGAACATTCATTCACTTTGTGATACAAAGTGCTTCATGTCCACACCGCCTAATCTTCAAAACACCGCGTTTGACCATCTCCGTGTCATCCGCACACTCATGGAGCGCGCCAGCATCTACCGCGCCGTCTCTGCACCTGCTGCGCTCATCGGTGGGACGCTGGCGCTGGGGGTTGCCCTCTACGGTTGTATGGCACAGCCGGCCACTGGGAATCTTGCCTTCCTCGGAGCCTGGATTGCCGCGCTCTCGCTCACCACGTTCGTCAATCTTTTCTTGCTCACGCGGGAAGTGGGCAGCAGAGGACAGCCACTCGTCACAGACGGCTTGCGCATGGCCTTGCGCGCCATCGTGCCCCCGATGCTCACGGGAGGAATTCTGGGAGCGTGCCTGATTCTGGACAGCCAGCGCACCACGGGCGCACTCGTGTGGATTCTGTGCTACGGCCTCGCGCTTCAGGCCACGGTCGGGTTCGCCCCTCCTTCCATCATCCGGTTGGCACGCGCCTTTCTCATCGCAGGCCAAGTGATCGCGATCGGATATTTCGCCGTGGGCCGCTGTGAATGTCGGATTGACGACCAGACTCTGGCGTCGCTGCTCCTCGGACTCACCTTCGGCGTGTTCCATCTCGTGTATGGCGGCGCCGTCTTTTTCAATAAGTCGAAGACCGCAAGCCCGGCCACGAGGGATGAAGGAATCTTGGAATAATGGAATGCTGCAATAGTCACACTTCCAATCTTCCATCATTCCATTCGTCCAGTTTTCAGTTCCCCCACCAATGATCGATTTCTCCCAGCTCGACAAAGTCATCCATGAAAAAGGACGGCTGTCCATCATGTCGCTGCTGGCCGCGCGCGGCACCTGGAGTTTCCAGGACTTGAAAGGTGAATTGGAAATGAGCGACGGCAATCTCATCACGCACCTCAGGACGCTCGCGAAGGAAGATTATGTCCGCGAGGTCAAGGCCACCGCTCTGAACTCCGACCGGCCCCGCACGACTTATGAGATCACCACTGCCGGACGCAGCGCCTTCAAGGGCTACATCAAGGTGCTGGAAGCCATCGTGAAGCACAGCAAGCCCGAATGACTTTTTTTGCCATTAAACTTTGTGCTGCAAAGTTAACCCTGAACCACTAACCCTGAACAACTCCATATGAACATCCACCTCGCCCAACATCACGGCATGTGCTTTGGCGTGCGCGACGCCCTCCGCACGACGCACAACGTCGCCAAAAAATCACCAGTCACCATGCTCGGACAGCTTGTCCACAATCCCGTCGTCGAACAGCACCTGCTCGCTCTTGGAGTTCGGAAGGGCGATCTCACAAAACCGGAATCCGCCGCCACCCGTGACGTGATCATCACCGCTCACGGGGCGGCGAATGTACAGCGCGAAGCCTTGAAACAGGCGGGCTTGCGTGTGACCGACACCACCTGTCCCCTGGTGCGCAAGGCGCATGACGCGCTCTCCGCCCTCGTTGAAAGCGGATACTTCCCGCTCGTCATCGGACAGGAATCGCATGTGGAAGTCCGGGGGCTGACCGGTGACTTTCCTCAGGCTGTGGTGGTTCTTGAAGACGCGGACATCGAGCGTGTTCCCTTTCATCCGCGCCTTGGCGTCATCAGCCAGACCACGCAACCCACGCTGCGCGCGCTGCAACTCGTTGATCTTCTCAAACGCAGGCATCCGGCTGCGGAAGTTCGGTTTGTGGACACCATCTGCCATCCCACGAAGCTGCGACAGAAATCCCTGGAAGAACTGTGTGCTCATTGTGACACGATGGTCGTCATTGGCGGGCGCAACAGCAACAACACCCGGCAACTGGCTGCAGCCGCTGCACGTCTGGGTTGCACCGCGATTCAAGTCGAATGCGCGGATGACCTGCAGCCCGTCTGGTTCCGTCACTCGGAGAACGTCGGCGTCACCGCCGGAACTTCCACGCTCGATGAAACGGTGCGCGCTGTGCTGGATCGCCTCCAGGTCATCGAAGCAGAAGCAACGCCTCGAAGCCTGTGGTCAACCCTGTTTGGAAATTCACCACATCCGTCTCCCGAACCTCTCAAACCCATAACTCATAACCCATAACTCCGCCCCCACCATGAACACCCACATCTGGACTCAATACTTCCTCGCCAATCGCAACCGCTTTGCAGAGCCGCCGCTGCCATCCCGCGGCTCTGATCTGCCAGAAGCGATCCGCGTCCCGCTGGCGCAATCACTCGCCATTTTTCAACTGGGAGAATCCGGCGGCGGAACCCGGCTCATGCGCTACGTGAAGCAAGTCGTGACCGGTGAGCGGCTTCACGGCTACGAGCAGTCGGTGCAACTTTTCATCGAGGAGGAACAATATCACTCCCGCCTCCTGGAGAAGCTCGTGAACCACATCGGCGGAGTCTGCCTCCAGAAGCAATGGACCAACTCCGTGTTCCGCTGGTTGCGAAATCATTTCGGTGTGGAATTCAACATCCAGATCCTGCTCATCGCCGAGCTGATCGCCGAGGCCTATTTCGGCGCGATCTATCGCCGCTGCCAGGACTCCACCGTGCGCGTTTGCTGCCGAAAAATACTCGCGGACGAGATGCGGCACCTCGCATTCCACGCGGAGTTCCTCCGGGAACGGCTTGACGAAAAGCCCGCCTGGTGGCGTGCGCTGTGGCGGGCGCAATTTCGCATCTTCAATCTTGCAACGTGCGCTGTTGTTGCCTGGGATCACCGCGCGTGCTTCCGCGCGATCGGCTTGGACCCGCGGGAATTCGCCCGCATGGCTTCGCGCGCCGGCACCCGCTTTCTCAGGAGACTGGAGAAGCCGCACACGCTCTGGCTGGCAAGACCCGATGCGAAAGGAGCGCCTCTCACGACAAATACTTGAAGCGGGAGTAACTGCGGCGAGGGTGGGCATTCCAAATTCCAGACAAAATCACGCGAAGATATTCTTCAGCGTGCACGTTATTGAAAGAAGCCCACCATCCGCCAGCCTCCTATGAAGCACTTGCTCCTTGCCACATTTTTTTGTGCCGCCGTGACTTTTCTTCCCGCCCAGTCTGCGGCACCCAAGACGCCCGATACGAAAGAATCGAAACTCACGCCTGAACAAACCGCCACCATCATCAAGCAGCTCGACGCACTGGAATCGACGATCGGAAAAAATCGCAGCCTGACTCTGAGCGGAGCACTCACTCGCTGCAGCAAGGCGGTCGCGGCAGGTGAACCGGCTGCGCTGCAGCTTTACCTCGATTGTTACAAGCTGGAGCACTTCGAGCGGATGAACTTGAAAGTTTTGGACTACCAGGAATGGGCCAAACGAAACGCTGACAAACACAAGGACCCGGAGTTTCGCATGGCCCTGTGGCTCCAGCTTGATTATCTCGTGCTCACCATCCAGGCGCAGGACGCGAAGGAAAAGGACATGCCCATTCTGATAGCATCCCTTCAGTCGTTCATTAGCAGGGTGATCACCGCGATTCAGGGATCCACCAAACACACGGCCGGAGGTGCGGTCGTGGACGCTGGCAAGCCGGGCCGCGGCCAGAGTTTTGACGCGGGCAAGCTCCAGCAAATGCTCCATCAGTCCGTGAAAAATTCTGAATTCGCCAAGGCTTTACAGTTGGATTCCATTCTTAAGAAAGAAGACTGGACTTATGATCCCATGGATATCAGGGGCATCTATGAGAGAGTAATTTTCCCTTATTATATTGAGAAGAAACCAGATGATCTCTCCACTCTATGGGACAACCTGATCAAGTCGGAACTGGCCATCAAAGCGGCCACATCGAGCGAGGCTGAGTTCGGTGTTTTCTACAAGGAACGTTATCCGGAAATGCTCTGGCGAAAAGCCGAGCATCTCGTTTCTCACCATGTGAATACGATCATGGCTCTGGCCGACATGCTGAAGCTCATCCGGGATAATCCGACTCATCCCAACGCCGGAAACTGGGCTAAAAAGCTGCGCGAACTCGTCAACAGCGCGCAGCCCCCCGGCGGGCCGTGAGCGTCCGAGGCAGCCGCAGGAGACTCGCCTGCGGCGCCGACAAATTAAGTAAACGTGGGGCAAGAGTGTCCCGCCTCCAAGTTCAATTCATTTTTTTCACGACCCGCAACACATCAGCCGCCTGTTCAGCGGTTGACGCTTTCTTGTCGTGCCAGACCACGTTGCCGTCCTTGATCAGATAAGCTTGACGCGATGCAAACCCGAGGAAGCTGCCGACACCAAAGGCCTCCACCACTTTTCCATCAGGATCGGCCAGCAAGGTGAAGGGAATTTTGTTCTTCTCCTGAAACTTCTTCTGTGACTCCGCCTTATCCATGCTCACGCCAATCACATTCACGCCCTGCTTCGTAAGTTCCTCGTAACTGTCGCGCAAGCTGCAAGCCTGCTTCGTGCATCCAGGTGTTCCGGCCTTGGGATAGAAATAGACCAGTGTGATTCCCTTGCTGTAGAAATCCCCTAGTTTCACCTTGTGTCCGTCCTGATCAACCGCCTCCACGTTGGGCGCGGGATAAGGTTTCAAGCGCTCGCCTTCTCCGGCGCTGGCTAAAAGTGTTGAAAATAGACTCATGGTGGCAATCATGCTGAAAAGTTTCATAGACTGTTACTGATTCGCCTCTGAAATCACAGCGGATTCAAAATATTTATGCAATCGTGCATTCGGGTGCGTTGGCTTTGGGGATGCTTGAACTTATGATTTTATTAAATTGCGCAGTTGCGATTCGGGAATCCACCTCAGCACCAGTCCTCGTTCTGAGCGTCACGTGGCAGCGGGTGCAAAAGCAATTTCGCTAGCGGAAGCTTCCACGCCAATATATCTAGGGCGTTATTCTGCCATTTTTCAATTTAACACTCAGCGCTTAGGCGGCTTATCTGTCCTGATCAGTCCCAGCTCTCATCTGATCTTATCGCAATGACCCTTTCACTCATTCCGCAGATTATCGGCCTCGATTGGGGAACGTCTTCCTTGAGGGCTTATCTCATCGCGGACGGTGGCACGGTTGTTGAATGTAGCTCGCGACCCTGGGGCATCCAGAATGTCCCGGATGGGAATTTTGCCAAGGCACTCTCCGACACCATCGGCGACTGGCGGATTCGGCATGCCAGTCCTCCCATCATCGCTTCAGGAATGATTGGAAGCCGCGGGGGCTGGCGTGAAGTTCCTTACGCTCCATGCCCGGCAGATCCCTCAACCCTTGCAGCCGGACTTCTCACCGTTGAATTAATGGACGGTTGTGTTCATCTTGTTCCAGGGGTGATCCATCGAGGGGAATTCCCCAATGTGATGCGCGGCGAGGAAACACAGATTCTCGGTGCGCTCGCCGGTGACCCGATATTGGCAAGCCTCTCGCTGGTGGTGCTTCCGGGAACTCACAGCAAATGGGTGCTTATCTGCAACGGCCTCATCGAAAGTTTTCTTACCCACATGACAGGCGAGTTGTTTGCCATCTTGCGGGAGCATTCCATTCTCGGTCGGCCAGTCCGCGAAACCTTGCCCGAGAAATCAGATGATGCCTTTTTACGAGGGCTCCATGCCGCAAAAAGCTCGGCTGCCGAAGGTCTTTCAACGCGACTCTTCTCTGCGCGCAGTCTATTTCTCACCGGCGAACTTCTCGCCGAACACACGCTCGAATACCTTTCCGGTTTGCTCATCGGGGAAGAAATTCGCAGCGCACTCGTTACGCACGATCCCGCATCGCTGCCGCCCATCGTCCTGATCGGAGACCGGGACTTGTGTTCGCGTTACCAAACGAGCTTCGCAAAATTCGGCCTGCACCGCGTCCGTGTCCTCGAAGACACCGCCCCACGCGGCCTTTGGATGATCGCGCAAGCACATGGACTTGTATCTAGCACGACCCATTCCTAAACTAGCCGCACCTGCCATATGAACGATCCCTTCTTTCGCGAGTTTCCACTGATTGCGATCCTTCGTGGAGTTTTCCCATCGGAAGTTGAAGACGTGGGTCAGGCGCTATTTGACGCAGGCTTCCGCGTGATCGAAGTGCCCCTCAACACGCCCGATGCTCTCGAAAGCATCGCCCGCCTCTCGGCTCGTTTCGGGAAACGCGCCTTGATCGGCGCCGGCACGGTGCTCACGGTGAGAAACGTTGAAGCGGTGGCCGCGGCTGGTGGCCGACTAATCGTTTCGCCCAACACTAATGCCGCTGTCATCCAGGTTACCAAGCATATGGGAATGCTCAGTGCCCCTGGTGTCGCCACGCCGACCGAAGGCTACACGGCCCTCGAGGCGGGCGCTGATTTTCTGAAGCTCTTTCCCGCCGAACAAATTCCCCCGCCCATCGTAAAAGCGTGGCGCGCCGTATTTCCAAAAGAAGTTGCCCTTGTCGCGGTCGGCGGGATCACTCCAGAAAACATGCGCGACTACCTTCTTGCCGGCGCCTCCGGCTTCGGCCTTGGCACGTCACTGTTCAAGCCTGGCATGAACGTGGAAACGGTCCGTGCCAACGCCCATCGCTTCGCAGTTGCATGGCGCTCATTCATAACTCCACCGCAAGCAATTACTTCGCCATGAAAATCACCAAGCTCACCACCTACCTCATTCCTCCTCGCTGGTGTTTTCTCAAGATCGAAACCGATGAAGGCATCATCGGCTGGGGCGAACCTGTCGTCGAGGGACGCGCCCTCACCACCGCGACCGCCGTGGAAGAACTCGCGGACTATCTCATCGGGAAAGATCCCCGCAATATCGAGGATCATTGGACCGTGCTTTATCGCGGAGGATTCTATCGGGGCGGCGCCATCCACATGAGCGCCCTTGCGGGAATCGACCAGGCCTTGTGGGACATCAAAGGCAAAACCCTCGGAGTTCCCGTGCATCAACTCCTCGGCGGCAAGGTGCGTGATAAAATCCGGGTCTATTCATGGATCGGCGGGGACAGGCCGTCCGAACTGCTCGCGCAAGCCCGCGAAAAAGCCGCGAACGGGTTCACCGCGGTCAAAATGAACGGCAGCGAGGAAATGCAGTTTGTCGATACCTACGAGAAAGTGGACCAGGTGATCGCCAACGTTGCCGCCGTTCGTGAGGGCATGGGGCCGCACTTTGGAATCGGCGTGGATTTCCACGGTCGCGCGCACAAGCCCATGGCCAAGGTGCTGTTCAAGGAACTTGAACCTTACCGACTCATGTTCATCGAGGAGCCGGTGCTCAGTGAAAACTACGAGGCGCTCAAGGAGCTCGCCCATATCAGCAACACGCCCATCGCGCTGGGCGAGCGGCTTTATTCCCGCTGGGATTTCAAGCGCATCCTGCAGGACGGTTATGTGGACATTCTCCAGCCCGATCCCTCCCACGCCGGGGGCATCACCGAAACGCGCAAGATCGCGAACATGGCCGAGGCCTACGACGTGGCCATCGCCTTTCACTGTCCTCTTGGTCCGATCGCTCTCGCCGCCAATCTGCAGCTTGATGCGAACTGCTACAACGCCTTCATCCAGGAACAGAGCCTCGGCATCCACTACAACCAGGGCAACGACCTCCTCGATTACCTGCGCAATCCCGAAGTGTTCGCCTACAGCGACGGATATGTCACCATTCCCGACGGCCCGGGCCTGGGCATCGAGGTGAATGAGGAATACGTTAAGGAACGTGCCAAGGTGGGACACCGTTGGCGCAACCCCATCTGGCGCCACAAGGACGGCAGCTTCGCCGAGTGGTGATCAGATCCGGTCTGCTCTCGGACTATCTGCTGCGAAAAGGATGCTCCATGGGCATCGCGCGCAAGATGCCCATCATCATCGGCTTGTTGATTTCAACCTGCATTCTCGGGCCCAACTATACAGACAGCCACGCGCTCATCATCACTTGCCTGGCATTCGCGTTCTTCGGCAACGGATTCGCCTCTATCACCTAGTCGCTTGTCTCCGGCATGGCTCTCGAGCGCTTGATCGGTCTCACCGGCGGTGTCTTCAACTTTATCGGGCACCTCTCCTCGGTGTCTGTTCCAATTCTGATAGGCTACCTTGTTAGGGGATCGGATTTTTCCCTCTCCATCATTTATATTGCCAGCACCGCCATCCTTGGCGCATTCTGTTTTGCCTTCGTCGTAGGCAAAGTGGAACGCCTCCGCGAGCAAAGCGTTGCAGTCTGCGCTAAAATCAGCGCTCGTTCGGCTGAAAAAGCACGCGCCCGGGGTTCTGCAGGTGAATGCTCCACAGCGTTCCTCCCGCCGTGATGTAGAGCGTCCGTAAATCGTCATCGCCAAACGCGCAGTTGGTAACTTCGTCCTTCGGCACCGGGATGAAATCAATGAGCTTCCCCTCATATGACAGGATATAAATACCACCGGTGTAGGGCTTGGCAGTTTCATGCGGCGGGTTGGCGACATTCAGTCCGGCGGCCACATACAGCCGGTTCTTCGAGTCTATTTTAATCCCGTCAGGTCCGCGACTGGTCTTCCAGTCGAAGAGCAGCTTACGGCTTGCGGGCACGACATTCCCATCGTGATCCAGATCGAAACGCCACAACTTGCGCGTGCCGCCTTCGATGTTGTTATTGTCAGCGACGAATAGATGCCGGTCATCAGGCGAGACCAGCACGCCGTTGGGTCGGTCCACGGACTCGCGACCAAGCACGCGGGTGATCTTTCCTGATACGTCGATCCGATATACCCCTTCCACCAAGTTTCCCGCCGCATCGCGCTGCTCCATCGTAACGCGGGGACCGTAACGCGGGTCGGTGAAGTAAATCCGGTCCTTCGAGTCAATGCTCAAGTCGTTTGGGGAATTGAACTTTCTCCCTTCAAACCGCTCTGCGATAATCCGCACATTCCCATTTCTATCCGTTCTTGTGACCCGCCGGGTTCCCGCCTCGCAGGCAAGCAGTCTGCCCTGACGATCAAGGATCAGCCCGTTAGCTCCGGGAACCGGGTTGCGAAAATCACGCGACGGACTCCAATCTTTCCACTGCGAAATCCGATCATCTCCGACGTAGTAAAGCGTGTGCGTTGCCAAGTCCCATGCCGGTCCTTCTCCCGCGTGGATTACATCGTGAACCTGTATGGCCTTCGTGCCGGAACTCACTGGAGACTGCGGTGCCATGGCGCATCCCGCGCCCATCACGCCAACGAGCATCACCAGCGCCGCCTGCGAAATCCGCCGCGCCTTTTCCGGGAAAGATGCGGTCATGGGATCAATCACGAAGCGCGGCATTGGAGGTGGTTGGGAGAAAATCATAAGGCCGCAAGTCTCCACATTCGGCGTTCGGTTGCAAGCACTCATGGATGCTCCAAAAAATACCAGGCCAAGCGGAACGCCTGACCGACAAATCTATCTTCAAACTGCTTTGAAACGCGCGTCTTGTTTACGCGTGCCGGCCCTTGAAGGTCAACTCTGCGATTCCGCTCTTATCGAGTTCGCCGAGGCCTAGCTGAACCATCTTCTTATACTGTGCTTCAGTGGCGGTGTTGAGTGGGAGATTGAGGCCAACTTCCTTGGCGAGCGAAGCGGCGATGCCGCTGTCCTTGGCGGCGTGCTCGGCGCTGAACCAGCATTCGTGCGAGTGGTCCGACATGTCCGTGCCGTCAGTTTCGAGCACGCGGCTGTTGGCACCGGTCTGGCTGAAAACTTCGCGGATCATCCCAAGATCGTGGCCCAAGGCGGCGGCGAGGGCGAGGCCTTCAGCGAGTCCGGCAGTATTAATATTCATGACCATGTTGACCAGGGCCTTTACTTCAGCGGCGCGGCCGGGACCTCCAATGAAGCGGCGGTAGATGCTGAGGTCTTCGATGACTTTCAGCACCGAGGTATAGATCGCTTCATCGCCAGCCAGCATAAGGTAGAGCTTGCCTTCGCGTGCCTGGCTGATGCTGGAGGCCATACAGGCTTCGAGCGAATTGGCGCCCGCTTTTTGCGATGCCGCATAAATCACTTTGTGGATGCCTGGTGTGACCGTGGCGCAGTTGATGAAGATTTTACCCTTGGCGTTGATGAGCAAGTTGTCTGTGTCTTCGAGGAAAACGCTTCGCATGGATGCATCATCAGTGACGACGGTGAAGATGATGTCTGCGGCGGCGGTTACGTCCGCAAGTTTGTCGCAGGCTTTGCACTCGAGTTCGGTGGCGAGAGTCTGTGCGCCCTCGCGGTTGATGTCATAGACGGCAGTGATGTTATAGTAGAAGTCCTTGAGACGACGGGCCATATTGGCACCCATGCGGCCAACTCCGACAAAAGCGATTTTTTGAGACATGATTTGGATGAGGTGAGAAGTTTGGTTTAGATGCAGTGGTTTGTAGGGTGGGCTTGTGGAAATTGCAAGTGCAAGGTGCCAGCGAGTATGGTTATCGCGCCGCGAGTTCAAAATTACACTTGCCACGCATGTTCTCTGCCTCCAGAATCTCCGTTCGTCTCCAAGAGACGTTACACCCACATTCCAACTGACATTAAAATATGAGCAAATCCGTTCCCATGATCTCTTCCGGCGTCGCCGGTCCCCTCGGCGTTCTTCATCTTCCTCGCCTCTGGCAGAAGACTTCACTCGAAGCAGCTGGCAAACTGCACGCTGATTATCCTGGTTGTGGCAAAGGCTATGACCAAATGGTGCTCGACGGCCTCGGCCTCGACCGTGAGGAATTCCTTAGCTATATCAAGAACAGCAAGCCCACCTACATCCAGCTCGAAAGCTGGGTGCTCGCCAAAAAAGGCGGCAGCCTCGACCAGGGTGCAGTGAAGAAGCTCAACGAAGCCATCAAAGGATACAATCACGATGACGCCACTCGTAAAGGCATCCTCGAATCCGCCGGACGTCCCGATGACGGCAGCATCAAGGATGCGGTCAATTTGAACAATCTTGATGACTGGCAGACCTTCTACAATTCGGAGCTGAAGTAATAACAGAGGCGGGACGGCCCGGTCTGTTCAGCACAGATATTTGTCAAAGTAGTCCGCCGTGGACTTGGCCGTCTGGTCAAGCCACGGCGGACTTGTTTAAAGTAGGCGATTCGTCCCGCGTCGCGTCGCGTGTGAAGACGCATCAACTACAACGCGGCTTCGTAGAGTTTCGCAAAATCTGTTTCTGTCACTTCACGCGGATTATACTGCGCAGTCCACTGTGTGGCGGCCTCGGCTGCGAGCTGGGGGATGCTATCTGCCGTCACGCCCAGGGCCGCGAGCTTTCCGGGCAGTCGCGCTTCATCCAAGAGGACACTGATGCGCTCGGCGAGATCGCCGTCGTAGAGGTCGCGATATTCCAGGGCGGGTTCGACGAGGGCACTGTTGAAACGGATCACATGCGGTAGCATCAGGCCGACAGCGTGCCCGTGCACGATGTCGAAGCGTGCGGTGAGCGGATTGGCGCAGGAGTGCGCTGCGCCGAGCATGGAATTTTCGATGGCGATGCCCGAAAAAGCAGCGCCCAATAGCATGAAGCCGCGTGCTTCAAGGTCTTTGGAATCGCGCAGCACGCGCTCAAAGCCGCCGATGAGCAGGCGGAAGGCTTCGCGGGAATGCATCGCGGAGATGGCGTTGCGCTTTTTTGTTACTGCGGTCTCGATAGCGTGGGCGATGGCGTCGATGCCGGTGAGCACGGTGACGCGCTGCGGCATGGAGATCGTGAGCTCTGGATCGAGCAGCGCGATCCTGGCCGCGGCCTTGGTGTCGCCGCAGGCCATTTTCGCATGCGTAAGTTCGTCGGAGATGAGTGCGAAGCTCTGACATTCGCTGCCGGTGCCGGCAGTGGTGGGCACGGCGATGAGCGGGAGCATGGGCTTGGTGGCCTTGTTGACGCCCCAGTAGTCCTTCATCTCGCCGCCGTTAGTGAGGATGAAGTTGCAGCCTTTGGCGGTGTCCATGCTGCTGCCGCCGCCGAGCCCGATGAGGAGATCGGCTTGGAACTCACGCGCAACTGCGACGCAATCGGCCACGTCTCGCGTGCTGGGATTCTCATGAACACGATCAAAGAGTTCCACCTGCAATCCAGAGGTGCGGAGGGAGTCGAGTGCGCGGTCAGTGTGACCAGCTTTCACGATGCCGGCATCCGTGACCACGAGCGCACGGGCGCCGAGGTCGCGCGCCAGTTCGCCGAGACGCACGAGCGCGCCGTTGCCGAAGACAATGCGGGTCCGCGGGGTTTTGTCGAATGCGGAGAGCGGAGTCATGCGATGTCAGGCTACTTCAATGGAGCGGCGTTTATAGAGGAACTCGAACATGTTGCCTTCGTGCGGCTGGTTCCATGAGATTTTCGTCGTGGGCACCAGGCCGATGTTCAGACGCTCGATGAGCGGGCTGTCGAGCAATTGCTCGATGAACTTCGGATCCTTGGTGATGGCGGTGACGACCAGCGACGGGCCTATTTGCTGGAGCATCTCCGTTTGCGGCATTTCGACCACACTGGCGTAGGGGCAGAGGTATTCGCGGTTGCTCAGCGAGTGTTTGAAGCTGTCGCAGAGCACAATGGTCGGGCGCATGTAGACACCGCCATCAAGTTCAGCTCGGCGCGGGCCATTACGGTATTTGGCCGTCACATCTTCCGCGCCGGGTTCCTTGAGGCCGGCTTCGATGGCGGTGTCGATGAACTCGGCCATCTTCGGATTGGCGAAACCGGAGAGGCGCGCGTTTTCATCTTCGCGTGGTAGCGGCTGTACGGGGCCGAGCTTTTGTGCGAGGGCATCGGCGATTTCCTTGCCGTATTTCGGCACCACGACGGCGGAAGCATTCACGCAGGAGCGGCCGCCGTTGTCGGAAATGGAGGCGGCGATGAGATCAATGAACTCGGCCCATTGTTCGATCTGATCTTCACCGATGATGACCTTGCTGAAGCCGGGGCCGTGGCACTCGAACTTCGGGTTGTCCTTGTATTGCGCGACGGTGTTGGCATCGCCGAAGATCAAGGCGCGACCGCTGAGTTTCAGAACTTCGCCGGAGCCTTCGTGATCGGTGGGATAGAAACCGAACGTGCTGGCCGGAATACCTGCGGCGATGAAGGACTGGATGAGACGAAACGGTGTCCATGGTTCTTCGCGACCGGGTTTAATGATCACAGGAGTTTTGAGTGCGATGGCAGGAAGCCAGAGCGAGTTCACGGCAGGTGAATTGCTCGGCATCACGAGGCCGAGGCAGTTCGTCGTGGGGTAATAGCTCACGGGGCAGCCAGCTTGTTCTCCGAAGCCGTGGTCGATGATGCTGAGGTCGAGTCCGCGCGTGAGTCCATTGAGCACGGTGCGCATGTTGGCCAGCGCGTCGTTGATCTTGGCCATGTTGCGCTTCACCATCACATAGGGCAGGCCGCTGGTGCGCGAGAGCGTCTCCATATATTGCTGCGGCGACTGCGTGTGGCCTTGGTCGCCCAGAGGCAGCGTGCCGGTGAGGAAAATCTCCCCGGCTTTCCGGCACATCTCGATGAGTTGCTCGCAGGTGAACTTCTTCAAATCCGCTCGCGCTTCACCGATGCGCGCCAGATCGCGTCGGACGATGCCCGCGTTGACCTGGCTGACCTGCGCGAGGACTTCGCCGCTGCGGTGGTCTTTGACGTCGATCTTGTCGAGGCTTTCGTAAGGCGCGCCTTTGCGGAGGGCGGGGAGGTGAGGGATGGCGGACATGAGTTCTGCTTAATAGACCCCTTCGACGATTTTGTTCTCCATCGCGCCGAAGGGGCGGACTTCGGCGACGCCATCCCATTCGTAGGGCGCGCGCGGTTTGCGACGGAGTGCTTCGTCGCGTTCCAGGAAGCGCGGCATGAAGAACTCCTTCGTGAGCGTAGTGAGTTCCACTCGACCCCAGGTGTCGTAGTCCACGGTCTGAGTGGTGTCGTCGGGCTTTACGATGCGCAAGACGGCGCGGGGCTGCGGGGCGTAGTAGGTGATGGAAAATTTGTCCTCAGGGAGAAGCGGCACACTGGCAGCCAAGCCCATCAGGGTGTTGCCGTAGGTGGGATAGAATCCGATTTTTCCTTCGAGCACTTCTTCGACGATGAACCGCACGTATTGCGGGAGCATGGTGGTGCCGCCGCAGAAGACGCCGCGGATGCCGGCTTCATAGATGTTGATCTTCTCCGAGAGCGCTTCGAGCAGCTTGGGAGTGGTGAAGAGAGCGCTGACCTTCCGATGTTTCAGGATGGTCACGGCCTGATCGACGACGTGATCCATGTATTGCCGCGCGACATCGAACTGCTTGCTGGCGATGAGCTTCTTCACGAAGCGGGGGTCGAGGTCGATGAAGTAGCAGGAGGAACCGCGCACGTGGGCCAGGTGCTCGACTGCGAGGCGCAGGCGGCGCGGGCCGGTGGGACCCATCATGAGCCAGGCTTGGCCGGGTGGGAAGTGTTCGTCTTTTAGCTTGGTGGAGAACTCGCTGTAGTCGTATTTGTAGTCTTCCCAGCCGATGCGCTGCTTGGGCATGCCGGTGGTGCCGCCGGTTTCAAAGATGTTATATGGCTTTCCCTTGAAGGCGTTGGGCACCCAGACTTCGGGCTGGAGATCGCGGAGCCATTCGTCCTGGAAATGCGCGAACTTGATCATGTCCGCGAAGGACTTAATCTCCTGCTTTGGGTCGAAGTTTTTGGACATCCACTCCAACCAGAAGGGACAACCCGTTTCCGACGAGAAGTGCCAGCTGATGATTTCCTGGAGGTGGGTGTTGAGTTTTTCTTGGGCTGTCATGCAGGGAAGAGTTGAAATGTTGAAGGATTTAAAAGTTTAGAATGAATACGTTGGCCCTAGGAAGGAGGAGGTTGCGCGTGGTGAGAAAAAACGGGCAGGATGCCCGTTCGACACACAGGCTGGCAGCCTGTGCTACTTATTGCGCCGGCTTCGCGCCTTCTTTGAAGGCGTAGAGGTGCGTTTCCGTGGTGACGTAAAGGACGCCGTTGGCGGGAACGACCGAACTCTTGAGCGGCGCGGGGAATTCGATGTGGCCTAGCTTCTTCATTTCACGGCCTTCGGCGAGGATGAAAAGTTCGCCTTCTTCGTTGCCGATGTAAACCTTGCCGTCGGCGACCACCGGGTTGGCCCAGATGTGACCCTTAGTGTCGAACTTCCAGAGTTCCTTGCCGGTCGCGGTATCGATCGCGAAGATGCGGCCCGTGTAGTCTGCGGCGTAAACGATGCCGTCTTTGACTGCTGGGGTGGAGATGGTGCGCTCGAGACCCTTGAAGGTCCACAAGGCTTTGCCGGAGATGTCGCCGGTTTGTGAAATGTCGATGCAGCTCAACATGCCGACGCCTTCGCCGTGCTCGGGATCCTGGCCGATGGCGACGTAGCATTTGCCGTCCACAACGACCGGGGTGGAGATCAATTCGCTCGGGCCGTCGAACTCGGTGTATTTTCTGAGCGAGCCATCCTCCTTTAAGCGGTATTCCTTGGGCACCGCATCGTATTTGAACTTGATGGGGAGTTCGTAAACGTCTTTCTCAACCTCTTTGCGCTCGTCGCCGGTGCCGAGGCCATAGACGAAGCCGTCGCCTGCGGCGAAGATGACCATCGGCTTGCCGTTCACTTCAGCGTAGGTGGGCGAGGACCAGTTGCAGTGCATGACGTTCCCGCTGATTTTCGCGTCGGCTGGAATTTCGGCGACATACTTGCCGGTATCGGCATCCACGCAGACAAAGCTGGGGGCCTGGGGTGCGGGGATGTTGCTGTGGGACCAATCCACGCCGTTGGAAGTGGAAACATAGACTTTGCCGTTGACCACGAGCGGATAGTTCGACGCGATGTTGTGGGGGAAGACGCCGAGTTCCTTGCGCATGTCATAGACCCAGATGATGTCGGCATCGAGCGGACCGGGCTGGCCCATGACAAGTTTTTGATCTTTGTCGGGTGCGGCCATGTATTTAGCTTCGTCGGTCATGCCGAGGTTGCCGGCGGCGAGACCCTTGGTGCTGATGCAGACGATCTCGCAGCGGTTGGTGATGACGTAACCGCGGTCGCCGACGATGGTAGGCGTGGAGCACATGCCGAGGAATTCCCAGTCGCTGACTTTTCCGGCGCCGAGCTTGGGCGTGACTATCTGCCATTGGAATTTTCCGGTCTTTTCATCGAAGACCATGACGATGCCGCGGTCGCCGGTGATCTTCGGATTGCGCGGCGCCTCGTTGTTGGTGCCGACGAAGATCTGCCCGCTGGCGATGTTGGGCGAGCCGTAAGACTGTGAGCCGAGCTTGGCCACCCAAAGGCAGTTCTTCACCGTGGCCATGTCGATATCCTCGCTGCCCTTGAGCTTTTCTATCTTTGCAATTTCCTTCTCGGTGCCATCAGGCATTTTCTTCATTCTTTTTTGAATGAGATCCACCGGCAATCCCTTTTCATTGGACACCATGTTGCGGGAATTAGCGCCGCCCCATTGGGGCCAGTCACCAGCCTGGAGACTGGCCACCCCGAGGGCGATGGCGATGAGAGGGAGAGTTGTGTTCTTCATTTTCGAGTCGGCGTTGGTATTAAAATTTTTACTGGTTCACTTGTTAGGCGTCACTCTCACGTTGTCGATGTAGACGCGCATCTGGTTTTGCGGCGTGAAGCCGAAAAGGCCGGGTGATCCTTGTTTGTGAACAGGATTGGTTTCGGCCTTGATCGTCCATTCGGCGGGTTCCGGCTGCTCTTTTTCCCAAGCCTTGGCGAGGATCGCGCCGGTGCCGTCGGCATTGACCTGCACCTGCGTCTTGAGCGAATACCACTGCTGACCTTTGACCGGGAAGGGGACGGCGCGTCTGAAGCGTTCAAAGTTTGAACTGACTTCAAGCTCATTGGCGTTGCCCTTGAGCACGATCAAGTAACGCTGGTTGATCACGCCCACGTCGGACTTGGAACGGCGGTTGCCATCGGTCATCACATCGGCGGAGACGGTGTAGTCGCTCATGTCTGCGGTGCCGATGAAGACCATCGCGCGCTGGAAAAGGAGGCGGTCGAAGTTCTTGGCGAGCACCTTGTTGCCATTGAGGTCGCGAATGTCGAACTTGAAGCGCGCGCCGATCCACGGCAGAGGCGGGTAGGCGAATTTGTAAGCGTCGCCTGAAACGTCCGCAGGGTGCTCCTCGGTCAGTTCGAACTTTTCAAAGTCCTGATCGAAGGGTGGTTTGGAGAGAATGCGTCCGCGGATGGTGCCGGTCAAACCGTCGGTGGTGGCCTTGAACGCTCCGGCGGACTGCTTGGCCGTGGGCTCGGCGGTTATTTCGCCAGCGTCGTTGAACTTGCCGTCGAGCAACGCCTTCACCTTGGCCGTGGGCGGGATGAATGATTCCCATGAAGCCTTCGTCACATCGGCGACGATGAAGCCGTTCTTGTCGATGGAGCGGATTTTGAAGCCGCGTTTCTCACCGGGGTGCAGGATGAACTCCGAGGGGATGATTTGCAATGCGGCGGCAGGGCCGGCTTTTGGAACGTCAGCGAGTGGTGCCGCATCGTATTTGATGCCGTTGTGATTGATCTTGAAGCAATAGAGCTTTTCGGTGGTGTGAACGTAAAGCTGGCCGTTGCAGACGATGGGCGCGCCGAGGCATTGGCCCTCGAGCTTGATCTCTTGAACGATTTCCGCGTCTTTGTCGCCGGGCTTGATGACGAAGAACTGGCCCGATGGGAAACCGCAATAGATGAATCCGTCGGAGTAGAAGGGCGAGGCGTGGATGTTTTTGTTGCTGAGTTTTTTCTGCCACTCGATCACACCGGTGCCGGCGTTCAAGCTGGCCAGTTCGCCGCCTTCGGTCACTTGGTAGATGTGATTGCCCGTAAGCGCCGGCGAGCTGGTTTCCGCGACGATGCTGTCGCGCCAGGCTTCGTTGGCCTTCCATTTTTCCAAGTTGATTTCGGGATCGAAAACCATCTGCTCCGCATCGAAGTGCTCCGGCATTTTGATGGCGAGGAGGCGGCCCTTATCGGAGCTGTCGGGATTTTCCTCGCCGTGGATGGCGATGACGGTGTTCTTATAGAGCACGACGGAGCCGTTGACGCCGCCTTTGGACACCTTGTGGCGGACGAGCGGCTTGCCGGTCCGGGCGTTCACGCAGACCACATTGCCGCAGCCGGTGCCGACCCAGAAGACGCGTTTGCCGTCGCGAGTTTCGAGAACAGGCGTGGAGTGGGAGCTGTCCTTCGGTGGGATTTCACCAGGCGTGCTGGCCCAGATGAGTTCGCCGCTGAGTTTGTCGAAGCCATAGAAACGGTTGGCTGCGGGGCCGTCCGCGCCCCAGTTGGCGGTGATGCCTTGGACGATGACGAGGTCGCCCTCGATGATCGGTGCGCCGACCTTGGAATTTGGGAAGGTCATGCGCCCGATCTTTTCCATGAGCGACTGACGCCAGAGTTCCTTGCCGTCGAAGTCCACACAGAGGAACACGCCATAAGCGGAGAGCAGATAAATGCGCTTCGTTTCCGGATCAACGCAGGGGGAGCCGATGGAGTAGCGGTTGTAGACCGTGTCGCTGATGTAGTCCTTGTATTCGATCTGCCAGAGTTGTGTGCCGGTCGCTGCGTCGAGGCAGGCGAGGTGTTCGATCAGTTCCTCTTTCTCGCCGCGATAGCCGAAGGTGAAGACCTTGCCGTCCACGATCACTGGTGTGCCGCGGCCATGGGTGTCGCGGGTCCACGCGGGCGTGGGGTCGAGCTTGCCGTTGGTGTAGTGCTCCAGACTCGCTCCGCTCTGGAGCGGTCCGCGCCAGCCATACATGTTGTGATCTTCCCTTGCGGCTGCGGGTTTCGACATCGGGGCTGCGGGTGCTGGTGTCGTATTCTGTTTTGGCGCCGGAGTCTCAGAGGGGTCGCAGGCAGCAAGACTGATGGCGGCAAGGGAGGCTAGGATCGACTTGAACTTGATCATAAAATGCTGAACTGGATTTTGGGCGGCGCCCGCACTCAACACCGGTCGGTCTGAATCATCAATCAAAACGGGGATCTTCATTTTTTTAGTCGTGTTTATGTGAAGTGAATCAAAATACGGTGTGTGACGCACGTTCTATCCAAGAGTGGCGAATGCAGACGCGAAAAATCAACCTAATGTGTCGGATAAACTCATCCAAAGTAGCTTTGTGGCGGAATTGGCTGGGGTCAGCTTGGGGTATTTAAGATAAATAAAGTGTCTAAACGGGATTTTTGACTTCCCTGTCAAACAGAAAAATACTAAAATTTTCGTAAAATCGCCTATCAGGAGCCTACCAAATATGAGAATCAGCTTCTTTTTTTGCAAAAGACACCTTGATAGATTGACGGTTGCCCAAAAGATTTTAAGATTAGCTTCGTCTGTGGACCTTACAGTTGGCAGGCCGAAATAGCTCCAGCCTGGTTTGCTGAAGAAATTTCGTTCGATCTCGTAAATTGGTTGCTGGATCGTCGGGCTCTCCGGTCGCAAGGCCGGAGAGCCTTCTCTTTTTCCGACATCGCGCTCATGCGACGTGGAACGATTCAAGAAAAGGAGATGGAAAACACAAGCGAGGATTCTCAATTAAGTCGATGAGTCTTGCATCCTGAATTTTACCCTCTTAAATCTTATCACAATGAATTGGTATTACGCCATCGAGGGCCGCTCCATGGGTCCGGTCACCGAAAGCAGCCTCAAGCGGCTGGCGCGTGTAGGGGAGATCAACGGCGGAACTCTGGTGTGGCATCCCGGTCTGGAAGAATGGGAGTCACTGGCGAGGCTTCAGCCGGAGATCGCGAAGCAGATGGCCAAAGGCGCAGCACCGTTGCCGCTTACTGGGGAGACCGGTCGTATTCCACTGCTGAAGCCACAGGCACAGGAGGATAAGGGTGTTTTTAAGCGGATTTTCGACTGGGGCAAGAAGAATTAGGCGCGAGGTCAGGCGGGCTGTCGTTGCGGAACCGCACACTGAAACTGCCGCGCTGACACGGCAAGGTCGAAGCCGCGAAGCGAATGCCGTGATTCCGAATGGAACGATGTCGATTTTGTCGTCGGGGGTTTCTGGATTGTCGTAATGCCTACAGCTAAATTTTCTGCGCCACGCCGAGCACGATTTGAAACTGCGGATTCTTCGCGTCGCGGTCGACGACGCGGACCTCAATGTTTTTGAATCCGGCGTCATCCAACATCTCGTGCAACTCCACTTCGGAAAATCCGAGCCAGACATCGGCATACATTTGGCGCGCTTTCTCAAAGGTGTGCTTCAGCAGATCAAGTATCACGATGCGCCCGCCGCTTTTTAGAATCTGGTGCGCCGCGGCCACGGCGTTGCGGGGATTCTGCGCGTGATGCAAAGCCTGGCTGAAGATGGTCACGTCCACGGCGCCCGCTTTGACCGGTGGATTCTCCAGGTCCCCCAGACGGAAGTCGAGATTGGCGAAGCCGTGTTCCTTCGCCAGCTTGGTGCCGTAAGCCACCATCTTTTCCGAATTGTCCACGGCGATGACCTGCTTCACATGCTTCGCGAGCAACTGGGAGAGCGTCCCTTCACCCGCGCCGAGGTCGGCTACAACATAAGACGGCGGCAGCAGATGCAGCAGCATCTCACCGAGCGCTTTCCAGGACCGGCCTGGAATGTAGTGCCGGCCAAATTTTCCAGCGAGCGCATCGAAGTAGGCTCGTGCGGTGTCGGCCCGTTTGCGGCGGATGAGCTTCAGTGCCGTATGGTCGCGTTTGGCCTCGCGCAATTCCATCGCGGCGGCGTCCAACAGTGCCAGTAGGTGGTCGTGGGTTTCCTTCTCCTTGGCCACGGGAGGGACCAGCCGGTAAAGGCGGTTCTTGCCGGAGCGCCGGTCGCTGACCAGGCCCGCCGCCTTGAGTCGCGAGAGCTGGGCGGAGATGTTGCTCTGGGCGACGCCGAGAATTTCCTGAAGCTCCGCAACGGAGAGCTCCTCCTGCCGCAGAACCGCCAGCAGCCGCACGCGGGTGGCGTCGGAAAGCAGGGAAAATGATTTGAGGATTGACGTCATGGCATCCGGGTGCAACATATCGACGTATCATCATTTGTCCATATTAACTGAAACACCCCTATGTCCCGCAGCTACATCTTCTCATCTGAATCCGTCGGTGAAGGCCATCCTGATAAAGTCGCCGACACCATCTCTGACGCCGTGCTCGACGCCTGCCTCGCGCAGGACAAGCACAGCCGCGTTGCCTGTGAAACCTACGTGAAGAGCAACATCGCCATCGTCGGCGGTGAGATCACCACCAAGGCCAAGCTCGACTACGTGCAGATCGTCCGCGATGCCATCCGTGAGATCGGCTATGTGAACGACGACGATGTTTTCCACGCCGACAAAGTTTTTGTGATGAACATCATCACTGCGCAGTCACCCGACATCGCGCAGGGTGTGGACGCGAAGAAGGCTGAAGGTAAGAAGACTGCCGAACAGGGCGCGGGCGACCAGGGCTTGATGTTCGGTTATGCCTGCAATGAAACGCCCGAGCTGATGCCGGCGCCGATCATGTTCGCGCATCGTCTCGGCCGTGAACTGACCCGCATCCGCAAGGCCGGCAAACTCGCGAAGTGGCTGCGCCCCGATGCCAAGAGTCAGGTATCGGTCGAATATGTGGACGGCAAGCCCACGCGCATCGTCAACGTGGTTATCTCCACCCAGCACGCAGCCAACGTCCTTCATGCTGAGATTGAGAAATTTTGCATCGAGCAGGTAATCAAGAAAGTGCTGCCGAAGAGTATGCTCACCAAGGACACCGAGTTCCTCATCAACCCGACTGGCAAGTTCGTGATAGGCGGACCACAGGGCGACACCGGGCTCACGGGCCGCAAGATTATCGTGGACAGCTACGGCGGCATGGGTCGTCATGGTGGCGGTGCCTTCTCCGGCAAAGACCCGAGCAAAGTGGACCGCAGCGCCGCCTACATGGGCCGCTGGGTCGCGAAGAACGTGGTGGCCGCCGGACTCGCGGACAAATGCGAAGTGCAATTTGCCTATGCCATCGGCCATCCGAATCCCGTCAGTGTC
>JANNQW010000383.1:0-1776 GCA_031400955.1 Verrucomicrobiota bacterium | reverse complement strand
CGCCTTCACTGCGAAACAGGAAATCACCATGCCCTCGATGAGTTGGTGCGGATCCTGATGCATGATGTAGCGATCCTTGAAGGTGCCGGGTTCGGATTCGTCCGCGTTGCAGATGAGATAAACCGGCTTGGTGTTCGTCGGGGGAATGAAACCCCACTTCACGCCAGTGGGGAAACCTGCGCCGCCGCGACCGCGCAGGCCGCTGGCTTTGACTTCGTTGATGATGGCCTGACGCTCCATCGTGACCGCCTTACGGAGTTGCTCGTAACCGCCATCGCGCAGGTAGCATTCGATGGACGGGTCGAAGCCGGCCCGGTCCACATTGCGGAAGGTCAGCCGTCGCTCGCGCGCATGGGGCTGCTTGCCTGGAAGATACTGGACGCTCTCAACGGACATCGTCCGTCAAGATGGAAGAGGGAAGCGCCGGGGCAAGGGCGATTTGTGAAAAATTTCACAAGCGAGGGGAACGGTGCTTGCGGATTAGAAGTAGATGGCATGCAAAACAGAAATTAGCATCGTGCAAAACAGAAGTGGGCCGACCGCATCGTTCTGCTCACCCGCGTGAAGCAATCCCACACCGGCGGCAAAGCCTGGTCCTGCAATCTGCGTGACTATCTCGTGCCGCAGAAGTAAGCTTAGAATCTATTTTCCAAGAAATATTCAGTCTATCCGTTATGCCCGGCTGTGCAGTCTTGTGTAATAATCACCACATCGCTAAAGTAGATTTTTAACCGCCCCATGACCATGAAATTGAAACTGATCCTCACCCTTATCCTCGCGCTGACCGCGTCACTACACGCAGCCAATGAAATCGGCTTCATTGAAAAATTCGCCCTGGCCGCCGACCGCGACAAGGCACTGACCGAACTGGCTCCGGGAACCGAGGAGTTCTACTTCTTCCATGCGCTGCATTATCAGAGCACAAAGAACGCCACCAAGTTCTTCGAGACCATGAAGGCTTGGCGCGGACAATTTCACAACAGTTCCGGGTTGCGCGACATCATCGAGAATCGCGAGGCGCTGCTGGGTTACGATGCCGATCCGCAAAGGACGCAGAAATGGCTGCGGGACAAGCTAAACCTCCAGTTCAACCATCAGCAGGAAGTGCGGGACAAAAAGCCGGATCTGCCCACCACGCTAGACCAGTCGCGCATTTCCCGCGATGTTTATCTCAGTATGGCTTTGCAGCATGACGGCCTGCCGGGTTTGTCCGTGCTGGAACTTGAGCGCCTGGTGCGTGACAAGACACCGTTGAGCACCGCCCAAAGCCGCACCCTGCTCTCCCGCCTCACACAGCCGGATGTGACGGGTCTGGTGGAAATGATCGCGGAAGATCTGAAGCGCATGGACACGCCTGCCTTCGGCAAGTTCCCGATTCAAGCCAAGCTGCTGCCGGAACAGCTCGACAAACTGGTGAAGCTTGTCCCGCGACTTGCCAACGAACCGAATTACGTGAACGCGCGCATCGCCAAGCTGCTGCCGGGCGCGGATGAGGACGCGGACTATGATCCTGCGGTGCGCGAGGCCTGGCTCGACCGTCTCTGGGCTTATGCGAAAACGCTGCCTCCTGTCTTCAACTCCCTCAAGTCCTCCATCCTCTACCGTCGTCTCGAACACGACCGGCAGCAGGGCGTTTATGACGCCGGGCGCTTCCTCGAATACCTGAAGCTGCCACGCCAGTTGCAATACATCGCGCTGCGCGTGCGGGAGGAGATGAAGAACACCCCGGCCAACTGGTGCGATCTGAACGCCACGTTCCCCGAGGCGCGGCTTACC
>JANNQW010000382.1:0-10205 GCA_031400955.1 Verrucomicrobiota bacterium | reverse complement strand
GCCCGATCCTGGAAATAGCGGATCCAGAAGGCCACCCAAGCCTGGTAATGGGACTCGATTTTCTCGTTAGCGAATCCGTAAGACGGACCGAAACGGTCTGACATCCTCAAGACCTGAAGCGCCTGCATGTAGCGACGGCGGTTCTGCATATAAAAGTTTTCGGTGCTGGTGAATTCCCAGAACGACTTATCCGCATCCGCCCGCTTGATCCTGCGGTTGCTTTTGGTGATGAGTTCCCAAGCATGGTCCTCGATGATCGCCTTGATTTTTGGGCTGAGCCGATCACGGGTTTTCTCCGTCAGATAGATGCGGAAGAGGGCCTCACTGCGGACTTCTACCTCCGGATTTTTTGGGTCTTTCCCGCCGCGCGAAGCACAGAAAAGCTGGATAAACTTTTCTGCACCCTCGATATTTTTGTTCTCGGTGAGCAGCAGCAATGCCTTCAAACCATACGTGCCGACGTCTCCGGCCTCGGCGGTGGTTTTGGGATTTCTCGCGATGGAGTCGATGAGCTCGCGGAGCCTTTCCCCAACGAGCTGATCGTAGGATTGAACCGGTGCGTCGGCAGCCTTGAGCGTGACAGACGGAGTCATCAGAAGCGCAATCAAAAGCATCAATTTTAGTTTCATAAGTAGGAGTGGGCTTTGGGGGTTGTCGATTGGGTGCGAGTCCAGATGTTCATGGCGTGGTCGTGGCGCTTCATTTCATTGATCCTCTTTCTCGCTGGTCATGGTTGCTGGTTTCGTCAGAGCCGGGGGGCGGGCGTCTTTGAACTGATCGAGCGCTTTGCGGAGGTCATCGATAAAGATGATCGCGATGTTGGGCTTGGCGATCGGTTTGGTTTCGGCAAACGCTGGCATGGTCAGGCAGCACAACAATGAGAAACGCAGAGCCGCCACTGCGTATCTGGACCAAAGTGGCTTGGCTGCGACGGGTTTCATAGGCTGAAGCATCATGGTTTTGTGTGTGTTTGGCATCATCGGATTGATTCGGCAGCAGGGCTTGCAGTGATGTTACGTAGCTCGTGCAGGCAGACTTGCTTTGAATTACAGCTTAATCGAAAAAATCAATAACCCGCGTAATGGCCGACGCTCACCGAAATTTTGTAGCAGCAAAATGAACCGCTTCCCAAGAGTGTCGAATGAATGGATTAGCCCGTTTAGTTCGGCTTCCCTGTGAGCGTCTCCGAGTGCTGCGGATGCTCTGTCCAGTTCTTCTCGTATTTGGCGAGCAAATCAGGAGCGTTCAGAGCCCAAATTCTTGCGAGCGGTGGCGGTGTGGAACTGGACCGCGAGAATTCATGGTGATTGCGTTCCCACGGAGGCTCCGCACCACTTCCATTCTCTTAAGTTAGGGCGCCTGCGCAGCAGCGCCCTACCGGATTTTCTGAACGGCTATTTAGGTCTGTCTATCATTCTTGGCCAGCTCGTGCCGGATCATTGCAGCGTCGTGCTCGCGGCATGATCTTCCCGTGCCATGGTTCTTCGGGATCCCCGGTCATATTTAACACTAGAATATGATGCGCCCGTGCGTCATATTCAGCAAAACTGTTGCCCATCACGCAAATACGCGCAAAAATCGACAGCCCAGCAACTGCAAACGCGTTGATATTAAACAAAACTGTCGCCCATAACGCTCGTGACAAACAATACAAAACTGTCTACGATCAAGTAGTTTTGCCAAGAAAATGAAGACTATCCGCCTTGCCTCCGCTCTGTTTTTCGCAACGATGGCCATTCTGACCGGCGACGACCAAAAGGATGGTAAGACCAATCGCACGTCCTCCATTGTTTCGATTTGGAGTGGCACTGTTCCTTTACAAGACACGAGAATACTGTCCGTCGAACTCGAACTGCAAGCGGATGGATCTGCATTGTGGATCGAAAGAATCTACAAGAATTGGGGACACCACGAGAGGAAGAAGCACGTCACCCAAACGACTCAAGAAGCAAGCTATCAAAGGATCACAAGGGAACGAATTCCCGGAAAGACCGTTGCAGGAAGAGAACCCTTTGTGGAGGTTACGGTTGTAGGTTTGAAGGTGGGCGACTGGAAGGTTGACTATGGTGATAGGAAGGGCAATTCAATCATGAGATTCGACAAACGCTATACTGCAACGCTATTTCTGACCGAACAAAACGTTGAGAATAACCGCGCTTCCTTCCAACATCGAAGTGCGACAACTGGGCGTGAGTAGACTTCGTTTGGGGTCTTGTTCCCCATTCAAATGAACAAGTCATTCCAGCGCAAACTTGTCCAAATCTATGGGCTCGATGGCGTCCTTGGCTTCATAGCGCTAGGCGTTCATCCTCGATGTCAGGCTAGCTTTTCATCGGACGTTCTGTAAATGGAGCCACGAATTGAAGCGCCTCTGCAACGGGGGTGGCCGGGTCTGCCGGGATGGGTCAGTATTCCGAGAATTAAACATCCAGAATCCGCTCCCAAAAATGTGTCCATCTATCACCAATTTTCTTGAGGGGCGGCTGCTCCCACAGCCATATTGCAGGATAATAAAAATCACACACAGGGTCTATCCATGATGGCGGCAGCCAAGATCCCTTGAAACTGTAAAAGGAGTAAAAGACCGGAAAAGCACTCCCCACATACAACACCACCGCCAGCACGACGCTGATGATCCAACCCGTGGCGTGGGACTTGTGCGGTGTGGCTTCTGACATGACGGGAGATTACACAATGCACGGCGGCGCGACAAGCAACCGCCTCCTCGCCTCAGTGTTTGCCGATGAGCCGCTTCGTTCACATCACAGTCGATTGATTGTGCTTTGACATCTGGGCGGCGGCGGCTCAGCTTGGGTCGTTCTGCGACAAATGAAGAGAATCCTGCTCATCGTCCTTCCGCTCCTCGCAGTCGCTGTTGTCACATTCGTTGTATTGAATCTCCCAGTCTCCTTTAGGCTCCAATCAGTATCTCCGTCCGGGAATTCGCATGTGGTTGGGCTGAAATTCCAGGGTCAGAATGCACATGCACTGGATGGCACACTCCGTCTGTTCGTCACCCATAATCAAAGGCAAACCAAGCAGCAGACGTCTATTCCGTGGGGGAGAGATCTCGCAATCAAATGGAATGAAAGTAAGGAGGTAGAGGCATTTGTGGTGGAGAAGAGTGGACGGGCCTTAATCGAATTTCAGATCCAAGGTTCTGCATTAAAGTGCACGAAGGGGAGTGAGAAGCTCGCCGCTGATCCCTACAAATAAGACCCGCAGAACAAGCCGTGGGATGCAACCGGCGATAACGTCCGTTGTTGAATTCGGGCTTGCCACCGTCGGTGCATCCACTCTAACGTTGCGCGAAGTCGCGATTGTCACGTTATTGAACGATTCGCGGACGAGTGGCTTTGGACTTACTCCTTGGAAAAATCCAACTCCCGGTGCACCGGGTCGACGCTCACCGAAATCTTGTCACTCCCAAAGTCCGCATTGAGATAGGGACTCTGATAGGTCTTAGCCGGGCGTAGGTCCACGGACTTGCTGTTGATGAGTAGCAGGGTGAAGTGATCGATGGCTTTGGCGTCGTAGAGTGTGACTTCGAGATGGTTGGCGGCCGGGCCGAACTGGTAATCCACTTTGTCCTGGGTGACGTTCAGGCGACTGGCGAGCACGTCGGCTTTGAATTTGTCGAATGATCCTTGACTCGCGATGTCGCCGGCGTGGAAAAGGATGCGCGACTTGTCCGTGGCTTTGTTGATTTTGGCGGGAGTCGCCGTCACCTGCTTCTCGTCCCACACATATCCGCCATTTTACGAGCAGGCTTTTCATGGAGTTTGGCAGTAGAATTGCCTGGGTGCATTCACAGCCGCTGCTTCAGTTTGGCGCAGTCCAATATTTGGAAGAATGCCTTGATGGTGTGTTGAAAATGCATGTGTCGGGGACAGCCAGTCCTTGGATTGCGAGAATATCCCAAGTCTGCACGCAGCAGAATCCTGTTGGCTGGCAGCCCACAACACTGGTGACAAGTCAGGCTCCCATGCTATTTCAACGGACTGTTAAGGGATCGGTGTTTTATTTCACAGCTGGCTTTCCGAGTAGTTCCTCGGTTTGCATAAACATCATGCGGCCGGGGTTGGCATCGCGGACTTTTTTGACTTCGGCGGGTTGGACGGGCTCGGCTTGGTTGCCGAAGCTGTTGCGGACGAAGGTGAGAACGGCGGCGACTTCGTCGTCTTTCAACATGCCGCCGAAGGGTGTCATGGGGACTTGGCCGTCATATTTTTTGCCGTTGATTTCCAGCGGTCCCATGAGGCCATAGAGGGTGAGTTTGATCAGGCGTTCCTTGTCGTCGGTGACCCACGGGCTTTTTTCGATGGAGGGGAAGGCGGGGTCGAGGCCTTTGCCGTTCGGCCGATGGCAGGTGACGCAGTGGCCTTCGCGGAAATAGACTTCCTGACCGAGTCGATACTGCGCGGCGGCGGGCCCTTTGAGATGCGCGGGCACGGGCATGGCGGCAAAGTCGGGGCGCTCGACTTCGGCGATGCCGTTGAGGCGGTCGGTGGCGGTCTTGATAGGGGCTTTGTTCCATTCGTCCTGAGGCTTGCTGGCAGCAATGGCGACGATCTTTTTCGCAGCGGCGATGTCGGAGAACCATGAGGCGGCGACGGCGGCTTCAAGGCGCACGCGACCGTTTTCATCGGCGGCGGCCTTCTCTAATAAGGCGGCGCTGTCGGCGATGCGATGGGTGTTGTAGCGCAGAACGCGCACGGCTGCGGCGCGGGCGTGGAAGTCGGGACTGTCGAGCAATTGACGCAGGAGTCCTTCGTCGACAGCGTTCATGCTCCAGGTGGTCCAGAGTGCTTCGAGTTTCGCGTGGGTATCGGTTTGTGCTGCGGCCCAAGATTTCACAGCGGGGAGAACTTCGTTGACGGGACGCTCGCGCAGTTCGCGGCGGGTGCGGTAGCGGCTGCGATACTCGGGGAGTTTCAAGTTTTCCAACAAGGCGGTGACGCTGGCTCCGTCGATCTGCGCGGGCTTCACAAGCGGGCGACTCGGATAGGTGATGCGATAGATGCGGCCGTGGACGTGATCGCGCAGAGGATCGCGGGCGTTGTGCTGCATGTGGCCGATGAGGACGTTGTGCCAGTCGATGACATAGAGCGAACCATCGGGCGCGAATTCGAGATCGACGGGGCGGAAGTTGCCGTCGCTGCTCTTGAGGAGATCTTGGCGGAAGGTGGTCTTCCAGCCGGTGCCTTCGTCTTGGATTTGATGCTGCTTGATGCCGAGGAATCCGATGGCGTTGCAGAGGATGAGATCGCCCTGGACTTCATCGGGGAAGTGACGCGATGAGATGATCTCCAGGCCGGAGGTGGGGCGCACTTGCTGGCCTTTGGGGATGAGGTCGGCCGTGCCTGGCGTCTTGCTGCCGAAGGTGGGCTTCACTTGCATGGGAAGCGCCCAGTTCATGGAAGGGCCGGAAGTGTGAAGCAGAAAATCCTGGCCCCATTTGTCGAAGACATAACCCCAGGGATTTGGGATGTTCATCTGGATGGTGCGCTCTAGGTGCCCGCGTTGCGGGTTGTAGCGGAAGAAGCCGCCATCGACACAGCGCACGGGGCCGTAGGGTGTCTCGACATTGCTGTGCAAAAAGATGCCTTCGCAGAGCATGAAGGCACCGCTGGGATCGGCGGTGAAAGCGCTGATGGCGTGATGGGTGTCATGCGTGTCAAAGCCGCCGAGGACGATCTCCATTTTATCAGCTTTATCGTCACCATTGGTATCGCGGAGCAGGACGAGGTTAGGCTCTTGGGTGACATAGACACCTTCGGGCGCAAACTCGAAGCCTATGGGCAGATGCAAGTGATCGGCGAAGATGATTTCATTGTCGGCCTTGCCATCGCCATTGGTGTCTTCATAGATGAGGATCTTGTCGTTAGGCAGGGCATCGCCGGGACGATACGCCGGATAGGCAGGCATGGTGGCGACCCAGAGGCGACCTTTGTTATCAAAGGATATCTGCATGGGGTTGGCGAGATTGGGGAACTCTTTCTCGCTGGCAAAAAGCGCGATCTTATAACCTTCGGGCACGGCAAGGGACTTCACGGCTTCCTCGCCATAGAGATACTTCGCGCTGCCGTTCTTCGCGCTTGGCGAGTAATTCGTGGGCACGGGCGGCAGCGTGTGGGTCTTGCTGTCATCCACGGCGAGGGTGGTTTTTTTGCCGGAGGCGACATCATGGATGAGCGCATCGCGCAGGTCGGTCATCTCGCGGGTCTTTTTCACTTCGTCCGGATAGTTCTGCGGGCCATAGGGATTGTAGCGACCGCCATAGGCGTGGACTCCGTTGATGAGGTTGTAGTCGATGTTCCAGAAATAATCCTTGGCCATCACTGCGGAGTGAACCAGTTCGGGATCTGCCTTCGAGACGAGCGACTGTTTACCGTAAATGCCGGTGGCAAGCAATGCAGCCACGAGTTTGTAGCCATCGTCATTCGGAACAAATCCACCAGTGGTGAGCGGCTTCGTTGCTTTCGCATAAAGGTCGAGCGTGGGTTTGAAGAGATCAATGAAAGTGAGGCTGTGCTTTTGTGCGACTCGTTGAATCGCGCCGCCATAGAGGATGAGGTTGGTGTTCTCCCTCTCGCCTGTGGGCAGATCGCGTTTCGCTGTTTGATTCTCGAAGGCGATAGGTGAGACCAAAACGATGCGTGGGGCAGCCTGACCGTTGTAGGCTTTGCTCAAACTATGCTGCACCCAGGCATCGAGTTCGGCTTCGAAGTTGGCGACTTTGCCTGCACCATCGAAGGACTCGTTGTAACCAAAGAAGGCGATGATGGTGTCAGCTTTCAGATGTGTGAGCCACTGGTCCGGTGTGCCATAGAAGCCTTTGCCTTTGTGGGTGAGCTTGTCGGGATTGAACTTCTCTGCACCGGGAAATGCCCACTGCGAGTTGCGCGAAGGATGCGGGCGGAAGCCGGGTGTATCGCCGACACGACCCATGTTGCGGAGGAAGATATTGTGCGCGGGATAGCGCAGGGCGAGCTCGGTTTCGATGCGGCTGTAGTAAACATCGCGCTCGGCAAGGCCGTTGCCAATGAGCACGATGCGTTCGCCTTTGGCTGGCGGGGCAACGGTTTGATTGCGCTTGGCGGTGGCGGCGGGTGGCTCGGCGACGAGAGCGTGGGGAGCAACGGCGGCGGGCTTTTCTGCTTTGGCTGCGCGATTCTTAATGCGCTCGGCTTTGGGATCGGCTGCCTGACTATGGGCGATGGGCGCGATGTAGATGGAGAGGCTGGTGATGAGGCAATACAACGGTGATAGCAGCTTTGGGTGACGCATGGTAATAGAGGTTAGAAATGAGCAGTTGAAAAAAGGTGACCGGAAGAATGGGATATGGAAGCTGGGCTATAAAACGACTTATTTCGCATTTTTCTTTCCATGCTTGGCTGGCTTTTCGCCGGATGTCGACGGATTCCATTCGGAGGGTTCCGGGTTGGCGACCTGCAGAGGCGCGCTGTCGCCGTATTCTTTCCGGGTCTTTTCCAGCAATGCGTTCAGTTCTGTGATTTTGCCGGCAGATTCTGCATTGCTAGAAAGGTCGGTCATCTCGTGCGGGTCGGATTGCAAGTCGAAGAACTGTGTTTTGCCGATGAGCGGATAGCGGATCAACTTCCAGCGCTCATCCCGAATGGAACGCTGGCAATCGCGGTAAGCGGTGAAAAGACAGTCGCGCACTTTAGTCTGCTGTCCCATGATGACCGGCGCGAGACTTTTTGCATCCAACCCCGCTGGCAGTGGGATGCCGGCTAAATCGCAGAGCGTCGGATAAACGTCGAACAAATGCGCGAGCGCTTTTGAATCGCATTTGGAAATGCCCGGGCCGGTGAAAATCAACGGCACATGCATGCCGCCAAATTCGTAGAGATTCTGTTTACCAAGCAATCCGTGCTCACCCAGCGAAAGTCCATTGTCGCCAGCCACGATAAAGATCGTATTGTCGAATTGTCCCGCTTGTTTCAGCGCGTCTATAATACGACCGGCCTGCTGATCGAAATAGGAGACGGAAGCATAGTAACGGGCAAGTTTCCCCGTGACGTTCTCTTTGGTTCGGGGCCACGGCAGCGTCTTCTCGTCGCGCACCGTCATCTCGCCATTGTCGAAGGGATGGAATGGCAGGAAGTTGACCGGCAGCGGAATGTCCGACGGTTTATACCTCTGATAGAACTCCTCGGTCGCATGCTGCGGGTCGTGCGGCTCGTGCGGTGCGAAATAAAGGAATAGCGGCTTTTTTCCGGCGTGTTTCTTGATGAAAGTTATCATGTTATCGGCGTTGTCCTTGGCGTCCTCGCCGCCATCCACGTGCTCGTCGAAATTCTTGTCGAGGGGGTTCGGATTATTGCCAAACTTGCCGCTGCGGATCGAGGCGTATCCGGCGGCATTGATTGTCTGCGCCAGCGTGGGCGTGGAGGGATTCTTACGCAGGTAACTCTGACCGGTTTGAATCATCGTGCGGCTCGGCATGCAGACCGCGCCGCTGTTCGAGCCGAGTACATAAGCGTTGCGGAAGGCGAATCCGTTTTCAAGCAACTTGTCGAGGTTCGGCGTCTTGACAACGGGATGCCCGAACTTGCCGAGGCAGTCCGGCCGCAAGTCATCGGCGAGCAGGAATACAACGTTACGCTTCGGGGTCGGCGGCGTTTCGGCGGCACAAAACGCAAACAGCGGTAAGACTGCGAGCAGGATGAATACGGTGAGTGTCTTCATGGTTGGGTCTTGGTTTTTTTAGTTGGCCGTCTCATCAATGGGGGTGGCCTATTTTCGGACCACAATCGCGGTATCGTTTTTCTGAGGCGCGCCGGGCGTGCTGCGACCATCGGCAATGTATTTCTCCAACAATGCGGTCAGACGCGCGACGATTTCCGGGTGGGCCTTGTATTCGTTCTCACGTTCGCTCACGTCTTTCGCCATGTTATAGAGTTGCGTCGGTTCACCATCGCCGCCCTTGCTCCAGCCTGCGCTGCCACTGCAAAGTTCGAGCTTCCATTGGCCTTGTCGGATGGCGAAGCCACCGCTGATGGAATGATGGACAACGGCTTCGTGCAACGGTTTGTCTGCCGTTCCCAGCAGCGCGGGCAGGATGCTCACGCTGTCTTCGCCCGCAGTGTCCGGCAGCTTCGCGCCGACGATCTCAGCGCAAGTCGCCATCAGATCGGTTAGGCAGATGATCTGGTCACTCCGCGTGCCGGGCTTGATTCGGTCCGGCCAGCGCGCGATGAAGGGAATCCGGTGACCGCCGTCCCAGATGTCGGCTTTGTGTCCGCGCCGTAGTTCGCTGGGGAAATGACCTTGTTTCTCCAAATCCGTAATGTCGGCGGCTGGCGAGCAGCCGTTGTCGCTGGTCATGATGATTAATGTGTTGCCCGAGATCCCGTTTTTCTCCAACGCCGCGATGACCTCGCCAACTGCCCAGTCGGTTTCCATCACGAAATTGCCGTAAGCGCCGAGTCCGCTTTTGCCATGCCATTCTTTTGTCGGCACGATGGGCGTGTGAGGGGAATTCAGCGGCATGTAAATGAAGAAGGGTTTGCCGGTCTTGGCCTGCGCGCCGATGTGTTCGACCGCCTTGCGTGTAAGTGTCGGCAGAACATCCACCGCCTCGAATCCCGGAGCTGCGGCACCTTTGCGCTGGAACTTTTTCTCAGTCGTGGGCGCTTCAGTGAAACGATTGTTCTCGATCAAGGCAAACGGCGGCATGTCCAGCGACGCGCTGATGCCGAAGTAATAATCGAAGCCGCGTGTGGTCGGGCCATTGCCAACCGGCGCTCTTGGATCCTTCTGGTTAATATCCATCCCGAGGTGCCACTTGCCGATGCAGGCAGTCGCGTAGCCGTGCTGCTTTAGAAAGGCCGGCACCGTGAGCCGGTCTGCGGCGATCAGCGGTTCGCTGTAACCATTCAGCACACCCTTCTGCAGGCGCGTGCGCCAGTTGTAGCGACCCGTCATAATGCCGTAGCGCGTCGGCGTGCAGACCGCCGAACTACTATGCGCCTCCGTGAAAATCATCCCGCCGGTGGCCATCCGGTCAAGGTTGGGCGTGGCGATCTTGCTGCGTTCGCCGCCGAGGCAATGCACATCGCCGTAGCCGAGATCATCGCAGAGGATGTAGATGATATTGGGTTTCTCCGCTGCGGCACCGACGTGACACAGGATCGAGATAAAACTGAGAATGGTGAGGATGGACTTCAAGGTTACTT
>JANNQW010000381.1:0-7478 GCA_031400955.1 Verrucomicrobiota bacterium | reverse complement strand
TACACCTGGCTCTACCGCATCGCCCACAACTGCTCCTACGACTGGTTGCGCAAACGGCGCATCTTGAGCGATGGCGAGTTCGACGATGATCTCCAGCGCACAGTCGCCGCAGGTGCCGAGGCGGTGCCCAAGGGATCCGCGCGACCGGACCACGCCATGCGGAACAAGGAGCTGGGTGCTCGCATCACGGCTGCCATCGACCAGCTTTCTCCCGACCATCGCAGCGTGATCCTGTTGCGCGAGGTGGAGGGCCTCAGTTACGAGGAGATCGCCGAGATCACTCAACTGCAAACCGGCACCGTGATGAGCCGCCTATTTTACGCACGCAAAAAACTCCAGGAACTCCTGAAAGACACCTATGAAAACGCCTGACCACACCGAACGCATCACCCGCTGGCTCGACGGAGCCATGTCCAAGGCCGAGAAGACAGCATTCCAGAATGAGATGCAGGCTGATCCTGATCTCAGGAATGAAGTTTCTTCAATGGAAGAACTCGGCGGATGGGTCCGTGCTCATGCCTCGTTGGAAAAGCCAGTCCCGAACGCTGACTTTTTTAATTCACAGATTCAAGATCGCATCTCCGAACTTCAGCGGACCGATGAACGGCGCAAGTCATCGTCCGGCGATGTCGCGTCATGGCTCGCCTGGCTGCGGCTGCCATGGGTCGTCGCTAGTGCCGCCGCACTGCTCATGCTCGGTATGTTCATGACCCTGCATGAGGGCAAGCCCCAGACACAGGTGATCAGCCTTTATGTTCCGAACCCTGCCGTGAAAGCCTCAGTGAATTACAATGCCGCAGCCGGTGCGACGGTGCTAACGCTGGAGGGCCTCAATGCGTTCCCCGACGACAAGATCATCGGCGGCCTCAATGTGCATCACAGCGATAATGACACTGAAATGGCCTCGACCACCCTTTACGATGTCAGCGGCAAGGTGCTGCTGGTCATGGCCACGGATGCCCGCAACCGGCCCGTGTTGATGGGCAGGCGAGTGGAGTGAGGAATGCAGAATGACGAAACCCGAATGACGAATTCAAATCAGCGCGAGATCAAGAAACACGGCCTTCCATGCGAAGATCAGGCAGTGCGGTCATGGCAAACGCCTCATTCGTTCTGCATTCTAAATTCCGCACTCTGCATTCCGCATTTCCTCCTCATGCTGTGTTTTGTCGCGCCGCTCCCAGCACAATCCCCTGCTCCATCGGCTCCTGTCCCGGTGAAAGCCGCTACCGATGGCCGGGTCTGGGGCGCCCTCGTTTACGCATCGGACAAGAAGCCGGGCGAAGACTCGGTCGAGCCAGCGGAATTCCCAAGCCTGTTCGCGCGGCTTGGAAAAGTGTTCCCTTACAAGCACTTCGTCATCCTCGGCCAGCACAACCAGGTGATTTTCCGCGAATATGAATCGTGGCTTGTGCCATCAAAGGATCTGTTCGTGAAGCTCGATTCAAAGGGCGCGGCCAGTGACGGCGGCATCAATTTGCACTTGCAGTTCTGGCAGGACCAACAGGTCCTGGTGAAAACTGATACCGTCCTGCGCCCTGCCAGCCCACTGTTCATCGCCGGCCCGAAATGGCGTGAAGGACGCCTTATCTTTGTGCTCGAGCTCAAGAAATGACTTTCACGACAACCTTGAACACTTCCTCCGGCCTGTCCCACTCCACACAGGGCGCGTGGGCATCCTCGGGAAACAGAATGGCGAAATGACCCGCGCCCATGTGCAAGGGCGTCACATTGGGCACCAGCTTCCACTTCGCCGCATCCTTGATTTCGTCATAAGGCCTCGTGATCTCCTTCATCGAGGCCAGCGGAGCCCAGAGGATGGTCTCGCGTCCGCTGTAAATATATTGCACGTCGATGTATTTTCGATGCGCCTCGAAGAGCGCGCCATCCATGGGCTTGGTGAAATATTTTTCTACCAGAGCGAAAACGTCATCGCCGTCAATTTGATGACGGCCTGGTGCGAGGGTTCCGTCCACCACACGCAGGAATTCAAAGGCTTTGGAAAAACGCGGGTTCAGGACTTCGTAGCGGGCGGAGTTATCGAGTGTGTCTTGGATCATGGGAAAATATCAGGCATCTGGTCTGAAAAAGGAATATGGGGAAGGGTTGCGCCTGTGCAAGAGAGGGTCAATAACTGGTTCCGCTCTGTGCGCACGCGGGACGGCGGTGCATTTTTCATCCAGCAAAAATATTGCAGATTCTTTTCCAAGAAACAATAAACTCGCGCGTATTGCACCCCTGCAAGTCAAAATGACAATCCCGACAGCGGCCCTAACTCCAAACAAAGCAATCATCATGAGAATGAACCCAGCAAAAACTGAATGGACAAGATCAATCCGAACCGGCAAGCCGGTCTTCACAGCTTCGCGCGCCGTGAGATTTTGTCTGCTTATTGGTTTCCAGTTCATTTTTCTACAGCCGACCTTGGAGGCCGCCGGAAAACGGGAGGCTCTGTGGAAAGAGGTTGAGAAAGCAGAGGGCGAGGGCTTGCCGAAGACGGCCGTCGAAAAGCTGAAGCCGATCATCGAAGGCGCGATGAGCGAGAAAAACTGGCCGGAGGCCATCAAGGCCATTGCGCGGAAGATCGCCTTCGAAGGACAGATCGAGGGCGGCAAAGTTGAGGAGCAGATCACGCGGCTGGAGGCGGAAATCGCAAAAGCGCCCAAGGAGATGGTTCCGGCGATGGACGTGATCCTGGCGGACTGGTATTGGAACTATTTCCAGAACAACCGCCACCGCTTCATGCGCCGCACGGCGACCGCGGAAGCGCCGGGCAAGGACATCACGACGTGGGATCTGCCGCGGCTCTTTGCGGAGATTGACGCCAAATTTACGAAGGCGCTCTCGGCGGAGGCGGAACTCAAAAAGATCGCGATCGCCGACTACAATGACTTGCTGATTAAGGGCACGGTTCCCGACAGCTATCGTCCGACGCTGTATGACTTTGTGGCGCATGAGGCGCTAGTGTTTTATGCCTCGGGCGAGCAGGCGGCATCGAAGGCGGAGGATGCCTTTGAAGTGGCGGCGGAGAGTCCGATTTTCGGATCAACTGAGGAGTTCGTGAAGTGGGAGCCTGCGGCGACGGACAAGGAGTCCATCACGCTCAAGGCGGTGCAGCTCTACCAGGCCTTGCTGCGCTTTCACGCCGTGGACGCTGACAAATCGGCGCTCTACCACTGTGATTTGCAGCGGCTGGTATTCGGAAACAACAAGGCCTTTGGCGAGGATAAGAGCACGCGCTACAAATCCGCGCTGAAGCGTTTCGTGGATGAGGCGGCGGATCATGAAATTTCCGCGTGGGGGCGTTATGAGTGGGCGCAGGTGCTGCACGGGGAGAGCGAATTTGTGGAGGCGCACAAGATCGCACAGCAGGGTGCGGGAGCGTTTCCCAAAAGCATCGGCGGCATACTCTGTCGGAATCTGGTGAAGCAGATCGAGGCCAAATCAGCCAGCATCCAGACAGGGCGCGTGTGGAATGATCCGCTGCCCACAATCGACGTCCATTACCGGAATGTGACGGAGGTCAATTTCCGCGTGGTGAAACAGGACTGGCGCGACCGGTTGGAGCGAGGAGTCGGGGCGCTGCAGGAAAATTATCTGCAGGATGAGGAGCGCAAGCTTCTGCTCCAGACCAAGCCCGATCTGGAATGGTCCGAGAAACTTCCTGCGACGGAGGACTATCGCGAGCGGGTGGAGGAGCTTGCCGCGCCGAAGGGCTTGAAGCCTGGCTTTTATTATCTGATCGCCAGTCACAAGAAAAACTTCGGCGAGAATGACAACGTGGTTTCCTTCGTGGGCTTCTGGGTCAGTGAGCTGGCGATCGTGGTCCGGTCCAAGCAAGGAGATGCCACTGCGGAGGGCTTGGTGCTTGATGCGCGTTCCGGGAATCCCATTGCGGGGGCGGAGGTGCAGGTGTGGTTGATGAACAACCGAAATGACAAACTGACTGCCGGACCAAAGATGACGACGGACGCCAGCGGATTGTTTTCGGGGCAGGTCAAGCTGAACAAGGATCGCTACGCAAACTATCTGATCCAGGCGACCTGGAAGGATCAGGCGCTGCTGACAGAGTATGGCAGTCTCAGCATGTATGGGAATGCGCCGGGGCGAAACGTTTCCTCGCAGACGTTGTTCTTCACGGACCGTTCGCTCTATCGACCTGGGCAGACGGTGCAATACAAGGGCATCTGCATCAGCGCTGACCGTGACCAGAATGATTACCAGACGCTCGGCGGACAGTCGTTGACGGTTTTATTTTCCGATCCCAACGGAAAAGAGATCGCGCGGCAGACGCACAAGGCCAACGACTACGGTTCATTCACCGGCAGCTTCACCGCGCCGCGCGACCGGCTGGCTGGACGGATGACGATTCATGTCGTGGGATCGTCTCATGGAGTGACCAGTTTCAATGTGGAAGAATACAAGCGGCCCAAATTCCAGGTGGCGATGGAAGCCTCGAAGAATCCGGCCAAACTGGGCGGCAAGGTTGAACTGCCAGGGAAGGCGACCGCCTACACCGGAGCGGCGATCGGCGGTGCCAAGGTGCGCTATCGCGTGGTGCGCGAAGTGCAGTATCCGATCTGGTGGGGTTCGTGCTTTTGGTGGAGGCCGATGCCACAGACATCCAGCCAGGAGATCGCGCATGGCAATACCGTGACGAAAGATGACGGCGGATTCGCAGTGGAGTTCGTGGCCCGGCCCGATCTCGCGGTTTTGGAAAAGGACGAGCCGACATTCCGCTTCACTGTGTATGCGGATGTGACGGACACGACGGGAGAGACGCGCTCAGCACAGCGCTCGGTGAATCTCGGTTACACCGCGCTCAAGGCATCGCTGGCCGTGGATCAGTGGCAGACGCAGGGCAAGCCGGTGGAGCTGCGAATCACAACGCAGACGCTCGATGGCGATGGCAAAGGCGCGGAGGGGGTGGTGAAAGTCTATGCGTTGAAGCAGCCGGAGAAGGTCGTGCGCGCGAAGCAGGGCGGGCATTACCCGGTGCCGTATCATGGGCGCAGGGCATCGGGCAAAATGGTTGCTGACAATCCAAAACCGGATCCTGCGAACATGGATTCGTGGGATCTGGGCGAACTGGCCACCGAACAGAAATTCAGCACCGACGGAGCCGGCCAAGGAAAGCTCCTCATGAAACTTCCGCGCGGCCCTTATCGCGCGCTGTTGGAGACGAAGGATGCCTTCGGCAAGAAGGTGACTGCACAAGTGCAGTTGATGGTGCTCCAGCCGGACGCCGGGAAGTTTGCGGTGAAAATCCCAAATCATGTTTCCGCGCCGAAGTGGAGCCTGGAACCGGGCGAGGAGTTTATGGCCTTGTGGGGGACGGGCTATGATGAAGGCCGCGCCTACATCGAGATCGAGCATCGCAACAAAGTGCTCCAGTCCTTCTGGACGGAAGCCGGCCTGACCCAGCAGATGGTGAAACAGAAAGTGGCCGAGAACATGCGCGGGGGATTCACGCTGCGGGTGACGATGATCCGGGAGAACCGGCTCTACTTCACCACGCATCATGTGGATGTGCCGTGGAGCAATAAAAAGCTGGCCCTGAAATGGGAGCACTTCACCTCGAAGCTGGAACCGGCGCAGAAGGAAACCTGGACGGCGGTGATCACCGGGCCGGACGCCGGAAAGGCGGTCGCGGAGATGGTGGCCGGACTATACGACCAGTCGCTCGATGCCTATCTGCCGCATCACTGGCAGAAGCTGTTCAGTGTGTTTTATCAGGATCACTCCCGGTTGCAGGTGAGCTTTGCGGATTCGCTCAAGCAATTGCAGCAACTACAAGGTCACTGGATCCACGATCAGGATGGCGTGGAGATCACCTACCGGAGATTTCCAGAGGCCATTACGCAAAACATGGCGATGTTCATGTATCGGGGTTATGGCGGTGGCTTTGGTAAAGGGATGGCGGTGACGTCAATGCCGATGGCAGCGAGGTCTATGCCGGAGGACGGCGATCCTGGAATGAATGCCGATGCTTTTGCTATGGCCTCCGATGCACCAACAGATGGCACCAGTCATCGGAAGGCAAACGCCCTTGCCTCAACAGTCGCTGCCGGAGGCAAAGCCGAACTGAGGGCTGATAAGGACTCCGGCGATGGCGCTCCGTCACCGCCCGCTCCTGATCTCAGCAAGGTTGCTGCCCGGAAAAACCTGAATGAAACCGCCTTCTTCTTCCCGCAGCTTCTTGCGCGGGACGACGGCTCGGTGGCCATGGAGTTCACCATGCCCGAGGCGCTCACGACGTGGAGGTTTATGGGCTTCGCGCATGATCGCCAGCTTCGCGCCGGCTATCTGGAAGACAAGGTCGTCACCTCCAAGGAAATCATGGTCCAGCCCAATCCGCCGCGCTTCCTGCGCGAAGGCGATGCGCTGGAGTTCACGGTCAAGGTATCCAATCAGTCCGCCACCAGCCAGAAGGGCACGGTGCAGCTCGCTCTCTCCGATGCCCGCACCGGGAAGTCCGTGGACGCCCAATTCGGCAATACGAAAACCGATCTGGCGTTTGAGATGCCAGCTGGTGAATCACGCAGCTTTTCCTGGAAACTAACCGTGCCAGATGGCGCTGATCCAATCGCCTACAAAGCCGTCGGCTCCACTGGCCGGCTCTCGGATGGCGAGGAAGGGTTGCTTCCCGTGCTCTCGCGTCGCACGCTCGTAACCGAGTCGCTTCCGCTGCCCATCCGCGGGCCGCAGACGAAGAACTTTGAATTCAAAAGGCTGCTCGACTCCGGCAAATCAGACACCCTCAAGAGCCAGAGTCTTACGGTGCAGATGGTCTCCAATCCGTCGTGGTATGCCGTGATGGCGCTGCCTTATCTGATGGAGTTCCAGCACGAATGTTCGGAGCAGACCTTCAACCGTCTCTATGCCAACGCGCTCGCGCGGCACATCGCCGCCTCCGATCCGAAAATCCGCCGCATTTTCGATCAATGGAAAGGAACGCCCGCGCTCGACAGCCCATTGGAGAAGAATCAGGACATCAAATCGGTCATCCTCGAAGAAACCCCCTGGGTGCGGCAGGCGCAGGCTGAAAGCCAGGCGCGGAGAAACGTCGGCATCCTCTTTGACGACAACCGCCTCAACGACGAAACCACGCGCCTGCTCCGCAAACTCGGCGAGCAGCAGCTCGACAACGGCATGTGGCCGTGGTTTCCCGGCGGACGCGGCAACGAATTCATCACGCTCTACATCACCACCGGATTTGGCCGCTTGAAACATCTCGGAGTGAAGATCGACACCACGCCCGCGATCAAAGCGCTGGGATCGCTCGACAACTGGATTGAAAAAACCTACCGCGATATTCTCAAGCACAGCGATAAAAATGCGAACCACCTAAGTTCCACCATCGCGCTCTACTTGTATGGCCGGAGTTTCTTCCTCCAGGAAAAAGCCATCGCGCCGCAACACAAGGAAGCCGTCGAATACTTCCTCGGCCAGGCGCGCAAGTATTGGTTGAAGCTCGA
>JANNQW010000380.1:0-3484 GCA_031400955.1 Verrucomicrobiota bacterium | reverse complement strand
GCGATGTGGGCGGCATTGGTCAGGTAGAGTTCCCAGAGCCGGTGGTTGCGAACGATCTCGCAGGCTCGCTGCCATCCAGCCGGGGTCAGAAAAAGATCGGCCTGATCCTGCGGTCGCGTGGCAAGTTGATGGCGGCAAAGTTCGTCACCCAGTCGACGGGCTTCGTCTTCAGTCTCTCGACGCTGTTCAGCCAGTTCCCGCCATGAGACGCTGTCCCCTTGGAAGCCGCGTTTTTCCAACACATGATAAACGGACTTGAGTGTGTTCTCCCGGCGCGTGCGCGACGCACGCGATCGCTGTTTCCACCAGCGGGCAACGATGCCGTGGCGCGGGCCGAAGAACAGCGCCGCGGCAAAAACCGCGCTGCCGGCCAGAACCATCAAAGGACCGGTGGGCATGTCATGACCGACGAACGAGAAGAAGGATCCCACGGCGCCCGCAACCATGCCAAACACCGCCGCCAGTATTAACATGCGATCCAATCGGTCGGTGAGAAGATAAGCCGCCGCCGCCGGCGTGACCAGCATCGCGGAGACAAGCACCACGCCGACGGCCTGGAGCGACACCACAATCGAAAACGCCAGCAACAGCATGAGCGTATAGTGAATTGCTTGCGCTGGAAATCCGATCGACCGGGCAAATCCGGAGTCGAAGCTCGTCACCCTGAACTCCTTGTAACCCAACACCAGGATCACCACGACCAGTCCGGTGACGACGGCCATCAAGATCACGTCGCCATCCCCCAGCGCGGCAGCCTGACCGAACATAAATTTGTCCAGGCCGCTCTTTTGCGCGCCGGGCAGATTGTTGATCATGGTCAGGAGACAGACGCCAGCCGCGAAGAAGGCCGCCAGCACGAAGCCGAGCGCGGCATCCTCCTTATGTTTGGTGGTGCTGCGCACTGCATGAACCGTGGCCGCGCCCAGCAGCCCGGCTGCCGTCGCGCCGACAAAAATAGCCAGCGGGTTCTTGGTGAGGGACCAGAGAAATCCCAGCGCCACACCGGGCAGCACCGCATGTGACAATGCATCACCCATCAACGCCAGCTTGCGCACGATGAGAAAGCTGCCCAGCAGACCGCAGCTCACCCCCATGAGAACCGATCCGATGAGCGCATTGCGCAGTGACGGGTCGCGCAGCGTGAAAAAGCGCGTGGCCTGTTCCAGCAGGCTGAACTCCTTGATCTCGCTGATGCGGACAGCCCAGACATCGGTGCACCACAAACAGGCAAACGCCAGCACCACCAGTCCAAGCCATCGCCGTGGCGCCCGATTCATGGTTGCCTCCCCACGACCTCCGCGACCTCGCTCAAGATCGTGAGCCGGCCACCGTAAGTTTTCTGCAACATCTCATGCGTGAAAACTTCCGCGGTGGGTCCGAACGCCACGAGGCGCATGTTCAGCAGCAGCAGGGTGTCAAAATACTCACGGGCCGTCGCCAGGTCGTGATGGACCACGAGCAGGGTTTTCCCCTTGTCTTTTAATTCCTGCAACAATACCACGATTGCAGACTCGGTCGCCGCATCCACGCCGGAGAAGGGTTCATCCATGAAATAGAGATCGCTCTCCTGCGCCAGCGCGCGCGCCAGGAAGACGCGCTGCTGCTGGCCTCCGGAGAGATTGCCGATCTGCCGGCTGGCGAAGGGGAGCATCTTCACTTTGTCGAGACAGGCCCGCGCGACATCGCGATCGGCGGCGGTCGGACGGCGAAACAATCCGAGGCGTCCGTAGCGACCCATTAAGACCACGTCCATGACGTTCACCGGAAAATCCCAATCCACCGATTCACGTTGCGGCACATAGCCGACGCGCCCGCACGCTTTACTGAAGGGCTCGCCAAAAATTTTAACCCATCCGCTGCTGGCCGGCAGCAGGCCCATAGCCGCCTTGATGAGCGTGGATTTGCCAGCGCCATTTGGGCCGATGATGCCCACCAGCTTTCCCGCAGGCACCGTGACGTCGATGCCATAGAGCACTGGCTTCTTGTGGTAGGCGACCGTGAGATCGTGGATCTCCAGCGGCGGCGGATCTTCGGAATGAACGGCGGCGGATGTCACTTTAGCGCTCCCACGATGGTGCTGAGGTTGTATTTCACCATGCCTTCATAAGTGCCCACGTCATGGCCGCCCTTGATTTCGCCGGGTGCGCCCATGGCATCGGAAAAAAGCTCTCCGCCGACCTTCGCGCCCGAGTCCTTGGAGACTCGTTCGATTGTTGCCGGTGACACGCTCGTTTCAACAAAGATGGCCTTCACATTTTTCTCCTTGATGAAATCGACCATCTTCGCGATGTCCGCCAAGCCCGCTTCCGAGACGGTGGAGACACCCTGAATGCCCACGACCTTGAAACCGTAAGAGCGGCCAAAGTAATTGTAAGCATCGTGGCTGGTCACGAGAATTCGTTTCTCCACCGGAAGTTTTGCGGCCTCAGCAAGGCACCATTCATGAAGCGCGGTCATCCGCGCCTTCGCGGTCGCGCCGTTTTTTTCATAAACAGTCCTGCCCGCCGGATCGGTCTCGCACAGTGCAGCGATGATGGTGGGCAGACACTCCGCCCACATCGAAACATCAAACCACAGGTGCGGATCGTGATGTCCCTCGAATTCCGGCGGCTCCAGAAGCCGGGTCTTCGTCACCGTTTCCGTAATGGGATAAACCTTCTTCCCAGAGCGGGCCATTTTAGTAAAAACATCGCCCATGCGACCCTCCAGCATCAGGCCGCAGTAGAAGATGACATCCGCCCGCGCCAGCCGGGTCACATCTGTCGCGGCAGGCTTGTAAAGATGCGGGTCCACGCCCGGTCCCATCAATTGATCCACCGCGACGCGGTCTCCGCCGACTTGCTTCACGAGGTCGGCCACCATGCCGATGGTGGCAGCAGCTTTGATCTTTTTTTCATCCGCAGCAATGAGGTCGGGGCCGTAGGACAACAGGCTCGCCACGATGAAGAGTGGAAGTTTACGGCGTGTGAAAATCAGGATCGATAATGAATGCATGGAAGAAGCGGAGCTTGTAAAAAGTTTGCTGATAATAATTGATGGGGCTGAAAATTCAGTAACGCCACGACAGTCCAAGGAAGGGATTGAGATCATCCGCGGACTTGGTGACGCCGACATTGATGCCGGCATCGAGTTGAATGTTTTTTGTCACTCCCCAAGTGAACCCAATGTCCACCGTGCCCACCCAGGGCGAGCCGCCCTCGGTGCTGACTTCACTGAAGAACTCGAGGTAGGCACCCAGCTTCTCGGTGATATCACGGCTGACTACCAGTGTATTGATGAAGGATGCGTGGGAGCCCCGCCCGGATTCGTTGCGCAAAATGTCCACCTCGGTCATTCCGCCGAATCCCCAGCCCCCGCGCAGTTCCACCGCCCACGGAACAATCACGCCGCCCTCAACCGAATCATTGCCCAAGCCATCCTGGTTCGTGGGAAACTTGACGAATGGCATCACCGCGAGCGCCGTCCGGCCCCCGTCGTTGCCCCA